>CALGDB010000088.1 GCA_937884175.1 uncultured Flavobacteriales bacterium | reverse complement strand
GCTGCGCGAAGCCGATGTGATGTACACCCAGCGCATCTGGCAGGAAATGGACTTACGCGAGAAAATCAACCACCCCTATTACTATCCTGTCAAGCCCATCGCTGACCGTAAAAACCTCTTCGACGTGCTCCGAACGGCGCTGTTGGTAGAAGGGTCATTGGTAGCTTATGGTACAGGGCCTGCAGGGGATGACGATGAGTTCCGGTACCCACTGTCACCGAACCAAGTGGATTCCTTGTTGAATCCCACAGTTCGATTTGAGAAGTACGACCTCGCAACCAATGAACGTCTGCCCGACAGCATCGGTACAGTAACGCTCGAATCATCAGCCATTACGCGGTACCTAGTCAAAGAAGACTGGATTTGGGACCGCCAGCGCGGTGAACGCTACGTTCGCATCATTGGCATCGCCCCACGCATCGAGGAGTTTGATGAGGATGGAATCTCGAAGGGCTTCAAGACTCTCTTCTGGCTGTACTACCCAGAGTGCCGCTACGTTTTGGCCAATGCTGATGCATTCAATCCGATCAATGACGCACAGCGCCGCACGTACGAAGACCTTTTCCAGAAGCGGTTTTTCAGCAGTTTCATTATCAAAGAGAGCAATGTCTACGACAGGCCCATTTCTGCCTACGCCCGTGGCTTGGACGCGTTGGCTGAGTCAGAGCGCATCAAAGAAGAACTCTTCCTGTTGGAGCACGACCTCTGGCACTACTGATATAACCCATTTAAAAGAAAGCCGGTTCCTTGGAGCCGGCTTTTTTTTGGCCCTTCCCTAACCGACCTTTGCAGCCCATGTTGAGCCTGACAAACATCACTGTGCGTTTTGGACAGCAAACCCTATTCGAACACATCGATTTGTTCATCGGCCAACGGGAACGGGTAGGATTGGTCGGTCGAAACGGCGCCGGCAAATCCACCCTACTCAAAATCATCGCGGGCAGCCAGCAGCCATCAGAAGGATCGATCGGGCTGCCCAAAGAGGCTCAAGTGGGCTACCTTTCCCAAGAGATGGAGCACAACGAAGAGGCGACCATTTTGGAAGAAGCGATGAGCGCCTTTGCCGAAACGCAGCGACTGGAGGAGCGTGTGGAAGAACTATCGACCGAGCTGACGAACCGCACCGATTACGAAAGCCTGGAATACAGTCGCATCATCGAAGAATTGACCGCGGCCAACGAGCGCATCGATTTGCTCGGCGGGGCTTCGCAGGAAGAGCAGGTGCAGCGAATTCTCCAAGGCCTTGGGTTTCTTGCGAAGGACATGGCCCGCACGATGAGCGAATTCTCAGGCGGGTGGAAAATGCGCGTCGAGTTGGCCAAACTCCTCCTGCGCAGTCCGGATCTCCTCCTCCTCGACGAGCCGACGAACCACTTGGACCTCGAGAGCATAGAGTGGCTGGAGCAATTTCTGCTGCAAAGCTCAAGCGCCATCCTCTTGATTTCGCACGACCGCGCGTTTTTGGACAACCTGACCACGCGCACCATCGAAGTCACACCGATCAAACTCTTCGATCACAAAGCGAGCTACACCAAATACCAAGTGTGGCGAGAGGATGAACGCACACGACAAGAACAGGCCTACAAGAATCAGCAGAAATACATCGAGGACACCGAGGTGCTCATCAACAAGTTTCGTGCGAAGAAAAATAAGGCCTCCTTCGCCCAATCGTTGATCAAAAAACTGGAGAAACTCGACCGCATCGAGGTGGATGCAGCTGACAAGGCAGAGATCCGTTTTCGTTTTCCGCCCGCGCCTCGTTCCGGAAAAGTGAGCATAGAAGCGAAGGACCTAAGCAAATCGTTCGACGACCTCCACGTCTTCAAAGAACTTGACTTCATCTTGCCCCGTCAGCAGAAGGTGGCGTTGGTCGGGAAGAACGGCGCCGGAAAAACGACCCTTACCCGCATCTTCATGGGGCTGGAAAACAGCGGCGGGGAACTGACCATCGGGCACAACGTCGACATCGGATACTACGCCCAGAACCAAGCCGAGGAACTCGACGGAGAACTGACGGTGCTCGAAACACTGGACGAAGTAGCCGTTGGTGAAATCCGCAAGCGCCTGCGCTCTATCCTGGGTTCATTCCTATTCTCCGGCGAAGACGTCGACAAAAAAGTCAAGGTCCTCTCCGGGGGAGAGAAGGCACGGCTCGCGTTGTGCAAATTGCTGCTCCACCCGTACAACCTCCTGATTCTTGACGAGCCGACCAATCACTTGGATATCAAGGCCAAAGAAGTTCTCAAAGGTGCGTTGCAGGCCTTTGACGGGACGTTAATCGTCGTTTCGCACGACCGAGATTTCCTCTCCGGACTGACGGAACTCGTGTACGAGGTCACACCCAACGGCTTGAAGCAATACATCGGCGACATCAAGCAATTCTTGCACGAAAAACACGCCACAAGCATCCGCGCGTATGAGTCGAAAAAGGGCGAAACTATCCCGAAAACCGTCGCCTCCAAACCCAAGACAACAGCTTCTGAACAGAAGGAAACCCACCAAGAGCGCAAGCAGCGCGAACGGGACGAGCGCAAGTTGAAGAACCAGATCAAAAAGTACGAATCCCGTGTTCAAGAGAAAGAGCAGGCATTGAAAGATATGGATGCCGCCATGGCCAAAATCGACCCCAAAGACCGGCAAAAACTCACGGAGCTCGCATACCAATACGAGGCCGTTCAGCAGGAATTGAACGACGCGTTTGATAAGTGGACTGAAGCGAGTGAACGCTTCGAAAACGCTCACAATCCGAGCCAATAAAATCGTCAGATTGTTGATAACCCCTGTTTAAAAATGGGGCCAATGCAGGCATTTTAGGCTTCCGGATTCGCAACCTATGCAGGATTTTCGACGTATGCAGTTTGTGAAGTGTTCTATACCCGTCATTGTTCTGCTCATGAGCGCCAGCATTGGCCTCGCACAGCAAACCCCGTTGTCCGCTGGTTTCGTTTTGGGCGGATCCAACTACCTCGGTGAAATTGGTGGCAAATACGAGCCGCGCGCCTCGCTGCTCGACGCAGACATCATCACCACCTCACCCACATTCGGAGCATTCCTTCGGTATGCGGCAAACGACCGCGTTCGAATTTCAGGCGAGTTCAATTACGTGCACATCCGACAGGCAGATCACAATGCTGAAGATCCAGCACGTCAAGCCCGAAACCTGAACTTTCGCAACCGCATGGTAGAATTTGGCTTCCGCACGGACTTCACGGTCTTTCACATTTCGGACCGTAGCAAAAACCGCAATTTCGCTCGACCCGGAAAACTCTCCGTCAGAGGATTTGTCTTTACCGGTGCTTATGGCGTATTGCACAACCCTCAAGCACAAATCACCTACGACCCCAACAATGAGTGGGAGGATCGTTGGTACGACCTTCGACCGCTGCGAACTGAAGGCCAAGTTGAGGAATATGCATCACTCATCGCCGCGGTACCTGTTGGTCTAGGTATCGAGTTTGGTCTCGGTTACGGGTGGATTTTGGGGTTTGAAGGGTCGTGGAGATCGACGTTCACCGACTACTTGGACGACATCTCCGGCATGTATGCGAATCCCGACTATCTGTCTCCATTGGCAGAGGCCATCAGTTCGCAGGCCAACGAGACCACGATTGCGGCAATTAACGATCCTGCCTCAGGCAACGTGCACAATCACCAGTACAACGAAGGAGGCACCTTCCGCGGCAACCCGGAGACGAACGACAGTTACGGCACCATCCAGGTAACGCTGGCACGTACCATCGACACGCGCACATCCTTTGAGCGCGCCCTAGATCGCATTTCGCGTCGTCGCCGATAACCTTCAGGCCGACAGGCCACCCAAGTACGCTTTCCACTTCGACAAG
>CALGDB010000087.1 GCA_937884175.1 uncultured Flavobacteriales bacterium | reverse complement strand
ACCACTACCACCTTCACCATCGAGCACTGCCAATGCAATCGCAGTATTGTTGAAATACGCGTTCTTGATGGCGGTAAAGCCTTCATCCTCCGTATTCCAGATCATGGTAAATTCAACGCTGCCATTCTTGAGTGTAGCCACGGTGGCACGCCAACCTTCACTTGCGCGGACGGACACATCCGCCTCGCCAGTTTCCAGGTTAAGCGTGACATCTTTCACATTCGTAAGTTCAGATGTTGCGGACGCTCCTGCCGCGCCGTAGTACAGCTTGGCCTGCATCCCTAAACGGATGGACATAGTTTTCTCCTATTTTGAAGGGTTATTTGTGTGGTTTATCGAATCGAGCCTGCCCAAAATCGGGGCAGACGCGGTAAGTTTTTATTCAGTGCTGGTCGGGTAGGCAGGAGCTGTTACCAGCTCCCACCCCCCTCAGAACCGTACGTGACGGTTTCCCGTCATACGGCTCAAGCCTCTGTAAGGCACGACCGTGGTCGCACCCGGTGCAGCGGGGCAGTCATCCCGGTTTGTTTGTGATGACATGCCGTATGCATAAGACAAGATTTTTCCGGTTCGTCTTGATCTGCGGGATTGTCGGACATGACGGTGTAAACACCCAGATCATTCTGGAATGTACCCGTATCATCCATCGTTCCCAGGGGCAGACCACAGATCGGACAGAGTCCTCCCTGCAAGAACCAGAGTGCGCGAGCACTCAATGAATGCCACGAAACGCGCTTCATACGCTGTCTTTCGCGGTTGATAAAGTAGTCATACCAATCCGGGTCATAAGGGTTGGCATCCATCTTTATCTTTGAGTGCCTGACAATCCGAATTCTGGTGGGCAACAGAATGACCCTGAGTCTCTTATCAGGGTCACGACCCTGAAAGATCCAGTCCCGTGTACCGATACGGGAGAAGTACCTGTCATGAATCCACCGTGCGCCTTTATTGCGATGTCTGCGCACGGCCCACCGCCATAGGGATTTCCAGATCGCGTTTTCAACTGCGGAGAAGGTATCACTACTGACGACATGACGATAATAATTACACCATCCCCTTATCTTGGGGTTGAGTATTTTGATCATCGAATATGCCGGAATAGTGGGATTACTCTTGATCGTTCCTCGAATCTCTTTCAAGAATGCCTTTACGCATTTGCGTGCAGGTCGGACAAACAACTTGCCGTCGGTCTTCTTGAAATTGAAACTAAGAAAATCAAAGCCTTCGTCGATATGCGTGATGACGGTCTTTTCTTCCGAGAGAGTCAATCCTCTTTCGGCCATAAAATCCCGCACCAACGGTTGAACTTCATTTTCAAGGAGTTCCTTTGAATCTCCCGTAATAATGAAGTCATCCGCATAGCGCACCAAATGAATCTTTGGATTCGTCCGGATGCGACGCCGACCCCAAGTACTGATGCGGCCTGCGAGCATTCCTTGTCGCATGAACTCCTCAAAAAGAAGGCGTTCAAGCCCGTCCAAAGCCATATTGGCCAGAATCGGTGAAATGATACCGCCTTGCGGTGTTCCCGATTCCGTATCGAAGAAGTTGCCTTCTTCCATATATCCCGCCTTCAACCACTGTCGGAGAATTCGTTTCTCCATGGGCACGTTATTCACGAGCCATTGATGGCTGATGTTGTCGAAGCAGCCTTTGATGTCCCCTTCAAGTATCCACTGCGCACAGTTTTTGCGACTAAGCGTTGCAAAACAGTATTCCTCGGCATCCGCACAAGATCGCTTGCGACGAAATCCGAAAGAACCTTTGTCCGCAGTACATTCCGCCACGGGGTCCAGTGCCAGCCGGTATAGTGCCTGCATGGCTCGGTCCGTCATGGTGGGGATACCCAAGGGACGTTTCTTGCCGTTCGACTTGGGAATATATACGCGGCGGAGCGGCTTGGCTTTGTACCTTTCAGGGCGCAATTCCCGAATGGCCTTCGCCTTCTTCCTCGGCGAGTTCCAAAGCTTGCCGTCCACCCCAGCAGTTCTCCTGCCTTTGTTTTCCGTCACCCGTTTAACCGCCAATGCCTTGGCAGCAAACGAGCGAGTCAGGATGCGTGACAAGGCCTTGACCTTGCCGTAGCGTCCTTGCTTCTGCGCCTTCACGATTCGAGCTTGAAGACGCTGGATGATCTTGTCGACTTTGCGCCAGTCAATGGCATTCCAGTCCGCAAGCTCAGAGGCGCGCACGTCGGAGTTGCCTTCGACGTTCATTGTTTCGCTTTCCTTGATTCTCATTCCACGACTCCAATCGTAATCGTGATCAGTTACCTGTCCGAAGTCTGCTCCCTTTCGGGCGGGGCAACGCACCCCTATCCCTTCCATTACAGAAGGGCATTCGCTTTTTCGGACCTCCTTTACCCGCACCCGGTCAGCTCGCCTCACGGCGATCTGTCCCTGGGATCTGTCGTTGCGCGATCCGCGGGAACGAATACGGGCTTACTGCGTTACGCTTATGCACCCGAGTTGGGTTAGGTCCTGCCTCTCCGCCGGGGAGACTGTGTTCCGCGAAAGCCGGATGGGACAGCCAGCTTTCCCGCTCCCATGCCCTGTTTGGGCTGAGCCTGTCAGCACCTTTGGCTCATTCCTTTTGACGACGTTTCAAGCAGTTCACTTACATTGACCATACCACTCAAGCCTTGCCTCCCGTCGCATCGGTGCTTGCGACTGCGGCTCACCTCACGGTTTGCCTTATAAGGAGTACGTTGTCTCCGGGGCTTCACACAAACGGATTACTCCAAATGCATGCCCGGGTAGGCTACCGCTGGCGGAACAGCGGCTCTGATCACTCTCCTTTCTAGCGAATCGAATCGCGCCAGAGAGGTGCAATAAGCGTCTTACGCATCGCACGCCCCATGAACGGTCTCTTTCTATAGTTGCCACCACGGAAGCGACCGCCGAATTCATGGGCCATGGCCGAGGGGCCAACGTGGGCGAAACCAGGGCCGATTAACACTCGGTCGCTGCCTTCGCGGGCATACACGATGGCACGCCGCAGTTGGCCATGTCGCGTATGTGGTGGCGAACCGGGTGGTGCATAGCGTT
>CALGDB010000086.1 GCA_937884175.1 uncultured Flavobacteriales bacterium | reverse complement strand
TACGGCGTGACCCTGACCGCAGGTGCGGGTACTGAATGCCCGGATGTGATGACCCAAGAAGTCACGGTTCTTCCCGTGTTGCCCTTTGATACCGTCTGGACCATCCAGCCGTTGTCGATGTGTGAGGAAACGGGGTTCACCTTGCTTCAATACCTCGGGGATGGAGCAGATGAAGTGACGTGGGATTTCCCGGGAGTGCTTACTTCAAACGAACCAACGGTCGAAGCTTATTTTCCTGGTATCGGTGAATACGATGGGTCCATCACGCTGTACAATGCTTACTGCGACATTGAAGCGACTTGGCCTGTTACGGCCGATGTTCCACCGCCGATGTCGGGTGTTGAGTACGTGGTGCCCAACGTGATTTCTGCGAACAACGACGCCAAGAATGATGCCTTGACCGCTGCTTTGATTGGTCCTGATGGTGAACCTTTGGCCGTGCTGGATCCGGGTCAGTTCATCGATTACCGCTTGCAGGTGTTCAACCGCTGGGGCAATGAATTATTCGCTACGAGCCAAGCGGGAAAAGGGTGGAGGCCCGGCCCTGAAATCGCAGAAGGGACGTATTACGTCATTTTCGATGCCCACCACGTGTGCGACACAGAGCCGTTCCATCACACCGGTCCGGTTACGGTCGTCCGCTGACTTCGTAGAGGGGCATCAAAATAAATCCGGCCGGAACACCCGCAACCAGGGGTGTGCCCATCCTTTCACGAGGATGGCCCGAAACCGAGGCTCCGCATGCGCACCAAATTCGGCGTAAAATCGGTCGACGCCTTCGTCGGCCGACCCCCCGAAATCAAAAATGTCATTACCCACCGCTTCGGCGTCGCGGATGCCTTGTTGGATGAGCAAAACGGTCGCCAGCGCGGATACATTTGAGCGCTCTTGCCCACCGAATGCGTACACGGTTCGGCCTTTGTTGTGCAGGAATGTTGCGCTCGCTATGGCGCGGTTCTGATCGTCATAAACCACGTAACTGGTTTGGTGAGGCGATGTGAGGATCCAGGTCAACAGCCGCATTAATGCTGCTGCATCGGAGGGGATGGATTTTCGTTCCCGGACTTGCTGATGCAACTGAAGTAACAGCGCGACGTCTGCGCATGGTTCGAGACGCAGTCCTTGTGCCAGGGCCTTCCGTACTTGTTTTGATCGGTGCTTGGGCAAAGGGGGGAATTGGCCATCGACCGCCTTTAGCCAGCGCGTATGCTTTTGTTGGACAGTCCACGGTTTTTCCCATGCGCATGGGACGCTAGGCGGTAGGTCGCACACCACCAAGGGAAGGGCCGATGATTCCAACGCGCGTCGAAGTGCCTGCACATGGTCGCTGGTGACTTCGCCGGTTTCCAGTGCCCAGGGAGGGGTGATGGCAGCCGGAATGCCTTTGATCCGTAGGCGGGCCAGCGCGGCGCTGTCCACGGCTTGTCCAACCTGCAAAGCTTGCAGCCATTGCGGGTCGCTGAACCACGAATCGGGATGTTGAGTGGGTG
>CALGDB010000085.1 GCA_937884175.1 uncultured Flavobacteriales bacterium | reverse complement strand
TTACCGCAACAACAGCCTGGATGCCTTAGAAGTCCTGTGGATTCACCTGTGGCCCAACGCCTACAAAGACGGCACCACTGCCTTGGCACAGCAGCAGTTTCGCGAAGGCAACCTCTTCATGTTCTGGGCGATGCAGCGCGAATTGGGCGGCATCGATTCGCTCGACTTTCGCATTGACGGAGAGCCGGTGCCGTGGTCGTTTGACGAAGCACACCAGGACATCGCCCGAATCGACCTGCCGGAGCCGCTGGTCACCGGGGCGTCGCTCACCTACACCACGCCGTTTCGCGTGAAGTTGCCTTCGGGCAAAATCAGCCGCCTCGGCCACATCGGCGAGTCGTACCAGCTGACCCAGTGGTACCCCAAGCCCGCGGTGTACGACCGCGACGGTTGGCACCCCATGCCATACCTCAATCAAGGGGAATTTTACTCGGAGTACGGTTCGTTTGACGTTAGCATCACCGTGCCCACCAATTATGTGGTGGGTTCCACGGGTGACCTCGACCCGAGTGAAGCGGACAACGCTCGTGAGCTGGTCTTTTTGGACTCCTTGGCGCTCGCAACGGCTCGCCGGATAGACGGCAGCGCGTTCGATGCGGAGGCGTTCGACACGGAGGAGGCGATGGAATTTCCAACATCATCGTCGCGCACCAAAACCCTGCGCTACCGCCAATCCAGCGTCCATGACTTTGCGTGGTTTGCCGACAAACGCTGGTGGGTGCTCAAGGGCGAAGTGGAGCTCCCGTACTCGGGGCGGTCCGTGACTTCGTGGGCCATGTTTACCCCAGCAGCCGCTGACCTTTGGCGCGCTTCATTGGCCTACATCGAGGACGCCACCTACTACTACTCCAAATGGAACGGGGAATACCCGTACAACCACGTGACCGCGGTGGATGGCACCATCAGTGCGGGCGGTGGTATGGAATACCCCAACGTCACCGTCATTGGCAACAGCGGGAGCGCCCTCGGGCTAGAGACCGTTATCGTCCACGAGGTGGGCCACAACTGGTTTTACGGCATCCTCGGAAGCAACGAACGCACCAACGCGTGGATGGACGAGGGCATCAACTCCTTCAACGAAACTCGGTACTTCGTAGAGAAATACGGCGATAAGCTCGGGCTGACCGGTTTTGAAGACCGCGCCACGCCACTCATGGAGCGCTTCGACCTTGTTGGGAAATCTTACGAGAGCCGGGATGTGTTCTCCTATTTCTTGAGCGCCCGGATGGCCATTGACCAGCCGATGCAATGCCACTCCAACGACTTCAGCCCCATCAACTACGGTACGGTGGTCTACAAAAAAACGGCCGCCGCTTTCGATTACCTGCGTAACAGTCTCGGCACCGTGCGGTTTGACCGGGGCATGCAGGCCTACTTCGATGCCTGGAAATTCAAACATCCCGCACCCGAAGACCTGCGGGCCTCGCTCGAAGCCAGCACCAGCGAAGATCTCGGATGGTTTTTTGACGGCCTCGTGCCTACGACCGGGCAAACGGATTACGCCGTCCGCACGGTTCGCAGCAGCGGCGAAACTACCGCGGTGACCGTCCGCAACAAAGGGGAACTCGAAGGGCCATGGTCCTTGCACGGGCAGCAAGAAGATGGCGAGTGGGAGGCACTGGGATGGCACCGAGGGGTCGCAGCGGGCGAACAGGCGGAAGTTGACGTGCCATCATATCAAGCATACCGCATCGACCACGACGGGGTGATGTTGGACAACAACCCCCACAACAACACGCGCCGCGCCCGCGGCTTCTTGAAAGCGGTCGAACCCCTGCAGTTTGCCGCCATCACCCGATTGGATGACGGGACCCGCACCCAATTGGGCTGGCTCCCGGCATCTGGATGGAACGAACAAGATGGCGTCATGGTGGGCGCAGCGCTGCACAATACCGTGCTGCCATTGCGGGATTTCGAATGGATGGCGATGCCGCTGTACGCGCTTGGTAGTAATCAAGTCAACGGCATGGCTCGGGTGTCGTGGAAACGGAATGCATGGAGATTTGAAGGAACAGGCCGGTCGTTTTCTGATCCTGCTAGTTCGGACCTTTATGAAATTCGCTACGTTCGTCATGATCTCAAGGCGATCAGAGGCTTTAATCGCAACCTAGCAGACAAAAATCGCGCTCAACTGGAATTGAGTGCAATTGATATGCGATCACTGTGGGGTTATGCTCCCGAAGTAAACGATCCGGGGTTTGCTCCGTTGCAAACAGAATATCGTCGAGCGCTGCGAGCGTTATACAGCCTCGATCGCGTAAATGTACGCACGCAGCAGTCGCTTCAATTGCGCGTGATCTGGTCTGGACAAGGTGTTAATGAAGATGCATACTATGATACTTTTCTTTCACAGGGAATATTTCCGTCGCTTCTTCGCAGAGGTAGCGTTTGGGAAGCTACCTGGGAAGGTGAACATGAGGTCAGCCGTTCCGGAGCGAATTGGAGTTGGCGGTGTTATGCGGGTGCTTCACATGGCGATTATAATATGTATGCGTTGCGCACTATGGGTCTGAGCGGGACGAGCGACCTTCTCCGCGACCACCTGATGTTCTCGAGAAGTGGTGAAACCTTTGCTGGACAAATAGTTGCGCTAGAACAGGGCGGCCTCGCCTTGCAGGGCGGCTCGGCGTACAACAACCACCCGGTCCGGTCGTTGTTGACGGTCAAGGTGGCCCGGTCCTTGTTTGCCGGCATCGATGTATACGGTGGCGCGGTGTTCAGTTCCGGTCAAGAAGGTTTGGTAACGGGATTGGAATGGGATGCAGGTGTCCTGAAGTTGCAAGTACCGCTCGTGACGTACATACCGGCGGGGGATGTCTGGCACACGCCAGCTACGTCGGGTTCGCCGGCCGTGACCGTCGCGTTCAACTTGGAACGCCTCAGTCCATACCAGGCGCTGCGTGGCGGTACGTTCTTACAATAACGGTGTATGCGAGTTTATGGCCATCGGACTGTGATTATTTTTCACACTCTCTTAATGCGAAGTCAGTTTGCATGAACTACTTTGGAATCATGAAAAATCTCATCGCAGCCAGCGCGATTCTCCTGATGGTCGGATGCGCTCCCGACAGCACCAAAGTGCTCCAAGGGTACAGCACCGAAGGCTTGACCTACGAAAACACGTCGGTCTATTACAACGGCAAACTGGCCGCAACGCTTGCCTCCGTTGAAGTCGCTTTGGACGACGGGAAGCTCGTGCAGGAAGCCACTTTTGTGTTGACGTCGAATGAGTACAACGACATCGCGATCAACATCATCAAGCTGATCCAGCAAAAGAAGGAGGACCCCAATTGGGAAATTGAGGTCGAGCTCAAGCTCTGATGGACTCAGACGATCCGTCGCTTATTCTTCCGTGAAGTTGTACGACAGGCCAAACGAGAACGTGCGGCCTCGCGTGAAGCTTTGGAAGGTATATTCATCCCCTTTGAAGGTGTACGACTGCCGGTACTCTGGATCGAGCAAATTGCGGACTTGCAACTTCAAGGTGAAGCGGTCACCCAACGTTTTCGTGACGCTCACGTCGAGCGCACCCCGCGGTTGGTCGTAGACGTCCGGCGTTCCACCGGGTGTGATCAACACGAGCTTTGGTCCACTTATGTTGAAACCGGCGTTCACCGACAGTCCCAATGAATCGTTCGCGTAATTGACGATGCCGTTTGCGATGTAAGGCGATTGGCCGTACATCGGACGGGTGTCGAGGTGGTCGGGATCCGTCGCTCGGATTTCAATCAACTCGTCCTCGGCGATGGCCGTGGCGCTCTGAATGTAGGTGGCATTGAAGGCCACGTTGAAGGCCTCGAGCGATTCGCTGAGTGAGCCGAGGTTCTTCTTCAGCTCAAATTCCAATCCACCGAGCTGCGCGCTTGCCACGTTCTTCCAAGTGATCTCGGTGTTTGCCGCGGTGGAAATGATGACCTGCTCGATGGGGTCGGTGAAGTGCTTGTAGAATAAGCTGACCGACACCAATTCGCGCAAACCGGGGAATACCTCGAATCGGTTGTCGATGTTCAGGACCTTGGTGCGGTTCAGATCGGTGTTACCGGTCTGCTGCTCCTGAATTTCGAAGTCGAACACCGAGAAGGGCGCCTTTTCTCGGAACAATGGACGCGCAACGCTCTGGCTGGCCGAGAAGCGGTATTGGGTGATTTTCAAATCCTCCTCAGCGAGTTTCACGGTCATATTCAACGAAGGCAACACATCCAGCACGTTCAGTGTGCCGCGGAAGTTGTTTTCCAATTCAGGCAACAAATCGTCATCGAGCAGCTTGTCGCTTTCCAGCAGCATGTCGGTGGCTTCCACGCGGATGCCGCCATTCAACTTGATATTTTCGCGCGGGTCAAAGTTGACCATGGCGTAGCCGCCGAGCACCGTTTGTTGGGCTTCGTAGCTGTTTTGGATGTCCGTGTCGTCGCGCAGGTACAGGTAGTTGGTGGCTCCTGAAGACGTGCCAGGAATGATCTCCATGTTGGCAGCGCTGAAGTAATCGGTGGGGTTGCCGTTGTAGTCGACGCCTTGGGATACAAAGCTGAATCGGTTTTCTGAGTAGTCCCGGGTGCGCTGGACCATGGAAAGGCCTAAGGCCAATTTGTTTTCCGGCCCCCATTCCTCCGCGATGGGCTTTTCAAAATTGAATTTCAAATCGAGCGTCGCGTTGTCCATGGTGCGGTAAAAACGCGTGGGCGAGGGGTAGAGGTTGTCCTGGATGCTGTAGGCCAACTCATCGGAGCTCGTTTCTGTCACGGTGTAACCGGGGTAGTATTCGTTCAAATCCTCGCCATCGGCCAACAGGGCGAGTGCGTCCTCTGTGACGTCGTTGCCGGAGGCATCGTTGTAGACCAATCCGCCGGGCAGGCTTTCGTAGCTGTTGATGAACAAGCGCAAATCCGGGGTGACCTGCTTGCCCTTGGTGTACGAAGCGCTCCAGGTGATTTTGTGGTTGACGTTCTCGCTGAGTTCGTGCGTTCCACGTAATTGGAAGATGTTCATGCTGCGCTCTAGGTAGCGCTGCTGGCGCTGCTCTTGACCGAGTCCAACGGCGTCACTGGGGTTGATGCCGTCTTGGTATCGTGCGTCGTTGATGCCCGAAATCGTGGGCATGTAGGTGAAGCCGATTTTGCTCATGGGGCTGATGTTGTAGCCGAGGTTGAACAGGGCAGACGTGTAGACGGATTGTGTGCCGCGGGTGTCGGCGAACTGACGTTGGACGTCAAGTTCGTTCTTTTCGGTTTCGATGCCGGTGAGCAGGAAGCGGCCCGTCGAGCCGTTCTCGTACATCCGGTTGGTCACTTTGTGTTGTAAGCCGAAGTTGTACCCCAATGAGCGCCCTGCGACTTTGACGACGTCGCCGAAGGAGAGGCTCTGGGATAAGTCCAATGAAGGAGCGCCTTGAACGGGCTCCCAAGTGTTTCCAAAGGCCTGCGTCTGGCTGGACAGCAACTGGTTTTGCTCGGCGCGGATGGCCGTCATGAATTCGTTGTTGACTTGGCTCAGGTTCTCAATCTCGTCAATTGCGTTGACGATGTTGATGATGGACGTTTGGCCGCTGCCGCCGCCAATGTCCTCCACTCCGTTGACGCCCAAATCGTTCAGTTGCTGCTCGAAGCCGGCCAAGACCAAGGCGTCGTAGTAGTTGGAGTATTGCGGCGACTGAATGTCCGCGCCATCAACGATGCTCGGGATGTCCAACGTGCCGTTGTCAAATCCCCACATAGCGGTGCTGCCCACCTCACTGGTTATGAAGTTGTCGTTGAAAGTGGTGTTTGTGTTGAAGCCGGTGGCCGTCGAGTAGTTGAAGGTGAAGCTGTCCGGAAAGTCCTTGGTGATGACGTTGATGTACGCCCCCGAGTAGTTGGACGGCAGGTTGGCGTTGAGGGTTTTGACGACCACGAGGTTGTCCACCAAGTTTGTCGGGAAGATGTCCATCGATACCGAGCTGCGCTTCGGATCGAGGGAAGGGATTTCAGCGCCGTTTAAGGCGGTGCGGACATAGCGATCGCTCAGGCCGCGGACGACTACGAAGTTCCCAATCGTGTACACCCCGCTCACGCGCTTGATGGCACTGCTGACGTCGCTGTCGCCGTTTTTCTTGATCTCTTGAGAAGAGACGTAATCGATCATGGACGTCTCCTTTTTCTTGACGTTTTCCATGTACACGGCGCTGGCCTTGTTCTGGCGGACTTCGACGACCGCTTCGGCGTCGATGGCGATGACCGTGGATTCCAACTCGAAATTCAAGTTGACCGTTTCGTTGCCTGTGATGGTGACCTGCTGCTCCTTTGAATTGTAAGCGATGAAACGACCGATTATGGTGTACGTTCCCGGCGCCAAGCCGGAGAGGGTGTAGTTGCCGTCAAAATCGCTCATGACGCCCGTGCCGCCGGGTTCGATCATGATGGTCGCACCGAGCAGGATGTCACCGTTTGCCTTGTCGGTGACGGTTCCGGTGATGGTGCCTTGGCCCAAGGCACTGATTGATGCGATGATGCCGCAAAGGGCGAGCAGGTAGGTTTTCATTCAGGCAGGGATTCGGTTGGCCCAAAAATAGAGAAAGAGGCACCAAGACGGCGCCTCTTTCTGGATTGAGTATGTGAGTCGGTTACTCAATGATCAATTTTGAATAGAGGGTGCGGAGGCCATCTGACACCGTGACGATGTACAGACCTGCGTCCACATGGGTCAAGTCAACAGGGAGCTGCTGACCAGCGCTCAACGTTTCGATGCTCTGGAACACGAGCTTTCCGTTCAAGTCAATTACTTGAATGGTGGTGAGCGATGCATTCCAATCGCTGGTTATGGTGCACTGACCGTTGGTCGGGTTCGGGAATACCGCGAACGCGCTGGCTTCCGCTTGAGCGATGTTCGTGCTGCATCCGATGAATCCTCTGTTGGATAGCATCGACCAGCCTTCCAACCAAGTGCAGTCACTTGCAGGGTCGAATGCGCCAGCAAAAGTGACGTCGTCAAACCATTCCATTGTGGGGTTTGCACCGGCCGGAACGTCGGCGTTTGGAACCAAGTCCAAAAGACCAGAACCTTCTTCAACGACCCAGCTTAAGCCTGTAGCTGCGACGGCGTTGTTGTTTGCTGCGAATGACGCTTGGAACGCGGCAGCAGAGGAAGTGGCGGCTTCGGTTGAGTCGGCAGCGCTCGCCCATCCCGAGCCCATGGTGATTTTGAATAAATCGCTCGCTGTGGCGTCAAGGCCCAAGCTAGTGCAGGCGTCAAACACATTGCCCGCGAAGGCGATTTCGCTGTTCTCAAAACGCGCATACGCATCCTCACCAGAAGCGAGGTTTTCGATGTCGATGCCCTTGCCCCAGTTGTAGAAGATGGAGTTGTGGTATTCGCCACCAGCGTTGTCACGCAAGGTCAGTGCACGCTTGCCGGCGTCAGCACCACGGCCGATGTAGGTCGCGTTGTAGATGACAGGGTGCGCGTAAGGCATGCCGTCCTCAGGATCTGTGCCGCCGTCGTGCTCCCCGCCGCGGTCGCCTTCACCTTCTTCCTGGATAGTGCACCAGAACTGGCCGTTTCCGCGCCATCCTTCGTCGTAGTCGAACGAGTCGTCACCGCAGAATGCTGTGACCACGTGCTTGATGGAGGCCGTGCCACCGAAGAATTCCACACCGTCGTCGGCATTGGAGATGACTTCGATGTAGTCAAGCGTGGTGCCTGAGCCCACACCGCCGAGCGTAAGGCCGTTGATTTCGTTGCCCGCACCGATGTCCGTTCCGCCGTGGCGAATGCTGACGTAGGTCATGGAGCCGCTGCTGTCCGCATCGTCTGATCCGCCATAAAGACCGCGTGACTCCGTATCTGGAATGCCTTCGATTTGCGTTTCACCGGGGGACGAATTCAACGTGGCGTCGCCCAAAATGATTACGCCGCCCCACTGGCCGCGAACGTTGTAGGGTGTAGACCCGTCCAATGCGTCCGCCTCAAACGTAAAGATGATGGGAGCATCAGCCGTACCGTTGGCTTGAATCTGTCCACCGCGAGCAACCACCAAAGCGGAAGCATCCGCGCCTGACCCGGCCATGCCTTTAATGACCGTTCCGGCCTCAATGGTCAACACGTCACCGTCGTTGACGAAGACAAATCCGTCAAGGACGTAAACGTTGTCGCTAGTCCATGTGGTGGTTCCTGTTCCAGAGCCATCGTCAGTGATGATGACTTGAGCATTTGCGGTTGCGAGGAGGCCGAAGGAGGCAATTGTCGCGAGCGCTGAGCGTAAAATGTTTTTCATGTTTTTGGTTTAATGCTGATACCGCAAAATTGCTTTATGAATTCGAGTGCAATTGAAGCAGAACATTGCATTAAGGTTAAAGAAATGTTACGCAGCCAGCCTCATTCGACAGGAGCCAATTCTTGGGTTGGTAAATCGATAGAAGGCGTTTCGAGCGTGCCGTCACCATATTGATCCGTGCCGTAGTGGATGGCGAGGACGATGGAAACGCTGACCAATAGCCCCACGATCAACTTCAAGAAGTCCTTGGCCACAATGGGAAAGATGGACTTGAGATTGCCCTTTTTGGTCAGGCCCGTGTTCAATGCCAACTCACGCCCGCACAACAAGCCGACGAATACCCACGTGGTCGACATGGGAATGTTGTTCAACTCCTTGAAGTAGAGAAGGAGGAACGCGTAAACGAGGTCGATTAGGGTGGCAGAGCGCACATACTTGGTGCTCTGCTTGTCCATAACAATTTGCTGAATCGCGCCGCCTTGCTTGTAGAAGATGTAGGCTAGGCCGGCCACAAAGAAGGCAATCACGGTGACCAACTGGACAACGGTCAACTGACGCGGCAGGAACACCGCGATGTTGGCGACGTCGTGGGAGAGCCAGGTGTACCAGAGGAACGACGTGCTCATCCATTGGAACACACGCCAGAATTTCTTGGAGCCAGGGCTGACATCTTCTTTTTCGTTCACAAACCGCGAAATGATGAGCCAGAGCACGTACGCTACGATGGCCGCGAGTCCATAGCCCAGAATGCTCTTCATGAGCATCTTTTCGAGAACGAATGTGGAGGCAAAAGCAGATAGAACGAGGAACGACGTCGAGACAGGGATGCCACGGCGCGTCAACAAGACGAGCGCCAGGGGAGCCATGGCGTGGTACCACTGGGGTTCGATGTACGGGATTTTGGTCAATCGCCCGTAGGAGATGTCTCCGTTACCGGAGTACCAGCCGTACACGATTGTGAAAATCAAAACTGTGGAGGCTGCTGCCCACAGCGTGGTCCACTTGAATTTTTCGCGATTGGAGGCGATCCAAGTGCCGAGGGTTTGGACGCTGTCGTTCGCGATGACGGAGAAACCGGCGAGGGTAAATCCGATGATGGTAAAGAGTTCAGTCATGCCAAGCGATCGTGAAACAAAAGTCCCTTTAGAACTATAATTTCCGGGGAATCGTTATGTTATCCCTGTGTTAAATCGGGTAACATCGGGTTAACATTGGCATAACATATCCTTGCGGAGCCAATAAAAAAAGGGCGATCTTTAAATCGCCCTTTTCAAATGTGTTTTGGAAGCCTTACGCCTTCAACTCCTTGCTCAAGTCCAATACACTTGGTGTCGCAATGAAGATGGAGCTATACGTACCCACGACCACACCGACCATTAAGGCAAATACGAAGCCTTTGATGTTGTCGCCTCCGAAGAGGAAGATGGTCAACAACACCACGAACGTCGAGAGCGACGTGTTAATGGTACGGCTCAACGTGCTGTTGAGGGCGTCGTTCATAACCTCTGCGTCGCCACGCTTCGAACCGTACAGGCCGACGTACTCACGGATGCGGTCAAAAACGACCACCGTATCGTTGATGGAGTAACCGATGACCGTCAGAATCGCAGCGATGAAGGCTTGGTCGATTTCCATGGTGAACGGCAGGATGCCGGCGAAGACGCTGAAACAGCTCAACACAATCACCACGTCGTGCACCATCGCGATCAACGCGCCGAGGCCATACTGCCACTTGCGGAATCGGAAGAAGATGTACAAGAAGATGATGATCAACGAGAAGATCGTCGCATTTTGTGCACCGTTGCGGAAGTCATCCGAAATGGTGCTGTCCACTTTGTTGTATTGGTCGATGGTGTAATCTACATCTGCAACCGCTAGCCCTTCTTCGAGTGCTGCCTGGATCATCTCGTCCTGGTTGGCATCTGGATCGTCGATCATGTAGTTGGTCATGATGCGGAGTTTCGCATCGCTGTCCTTGGTCTGTACAATGGGGTTGCCCACTTTGCCTTCTTCGGTGAAGGCTGTTGCCAGTGACTCACGGATTTGCTGCACGTCGACATCTTGGTCAAACGTGATGTCAAACGTGGTACCGCCAGAGAACTCAACTCCGTACTGCAGGCCTTTTGTCATCAAGCTACCCAATCCACCAACGACCAACAATCCACTCAGGATGTAGAACTTGGTGCGGTTGCCGACGAAATTGGCGTTGATTTTGGTGAACCAATTTTTCGTGAGTTCCGATGAGAAGCTGATGGCTTTCTTGTTTTCCAATCGGCTGAAGAACACGAGGCGCGTCAGCACAATGGCCGAGAAGAGCGAAGTGAAAATACCGATGATCAACGTGGTTGCGAAACCGCGGATGGCGCCGCTACCAAAGCTGTACAGAACGAACGCCGTCAACAACGTGGTGATGTTGGCGTCAATGATGGCGCTGTAGGCTTTCTGGTATCCATCCTTCAATGCCACCATCAGGCCTTTGCCGCCGCGCATTTCTTCGCGGATACGCTCGTAGATGAGTACGTTGGCGTCAACCGCCATACCGATGGTCAAGACGATACCTGCAATGCCCGGCAGCGTCAACGCTGCACCCAACGAGGCGAGGGCACCGATCAAGAAGAACAGGTTGGCGATCAACGCGAGGTTGGATACCAAGCCGGCTCCCTTGTAGTAGAAAATCATGTAGAGGAGGATCACCAACAAGGCAATCACGAATGAGCTCAAACCCGATTGGATGTTTTCTTCACCCAGCTGTGGTCCCACACTTACCTCGTCCACGATGCGAGCAGGAGCGGGGAGTGAACCAGCCTTTAAGAGACCGGCAAGGTCGTTGGCCTCGAGCATCTTCTGCTCAATGCTTTGGTCTGAACCGAAGCTGATCTGCGAGCGTCCGCTGGTGATGGCCGTCTGTACGCTTGGCGCACTGAAGACCATTCCATCCAGCACGACCGCAACGGCGCGTTGGTTGTCCGCTGCACACTCGGTGGTCATGCGGCCCCAAATGCCAGCGCCTTCAGAATCCATGGTCATAGAGACCACCACGTCACCGATTTCGTCGTACGAGACACGGGCGTCAACAATGCTCTTGCCTGAAAGCTTTGCCTTGCCTTTGCGGCTGTCGTCGCGGATGGCGTACAACGCAGCGAAGTTCTGGTTGGGCTTTGCCTCCCACAGCAAGCGCAAATCGTTGCGTAAGGCGAGGCGTGCCTCTGGGCGGCGCAACAAATCGTTCACACGGGTGGTGTCCGCGATGGCCGCATAGCCCACAACGGCTGAGCGGCGCTGCAATTCCGGCTGCAAGAAGCGGAACAATGGGATCTTGGCAATCTTCTGTTCGTCGGTCAAAACGCTGTCCGCAGGGGCGGAAGAGCCGTAGAGCTCTGGATTATTGGCCGTGGCGATCGCCGTGTTGGCAGCGTCGAGGCGCTGGATCACTTCGTCGTTGAAGAAGGTCTCCCAGAACTCGAGGTTGGCCGTGCTCTTCAACTGCTTGCGTGCGCGCTCACGATCATCGATGCCCGGCAACTCAACCAAAATGCGTCCGCCGCTGACCTTCTGAACGTTCGGCTGTGCCACGCCCAATTGGTCGATACGCTTGCGGATGATGCTTTCGGTGTTGTCAATCGCCGTGGTGCTCTCGGTGCTGAGAATGGCGAAGATTTCGTCTTCCGTGGATTGCGCAGGGAACAGGTCCTTG
>CALGDB010000084.1 GCA_937884175.1 uncultured Flavobacteriales bacterium | reverse complement strand
TCACGTTTCAAAGATAGGATGCTGTAACTTGCCGTTACTAACCAGATGATAACGCAACCATGACCATAAAATTATTTGCCCATTCAGCGATTGTTTTGGCGGCAGCATCCTTGGCTTTGATTGGCTGTGGAGACGACAGCGGAATCAATGACGGCACAAATTCAGACGACTGGACGACCAGCGTCGCAACCGAAAAGGGAGCGAGTGAGCCGGATGCCAGCGGATTCGTTTGGCAAACCGAACAATTCGCGGACCTCAAAATGATTCGGTACCAAGTGCCCGGATGGGACCAACTTTCCCCGAAGCAACGGGCGTTGGTCTATTGCTTGAACCAAGCGGGATTGAGCGGTCGGGACATGATGTACGACCAGAACAACCGTTACAACTTGCGCATTCGTCACTTGCTCGAGTCCATCTACAATGGCTTTGAGGGCGACAAGTCGACCAAAGGGTGGGACCGTTTCGAGACCTATCTCAAGCGCATTTGGTTTTCCAACGGCATTCATCACCACTATGCCAACACCAAGATCATCCCCGAGTTTTCTCAAGCGTATTTTGCTGAGCTGGTCGAAACTGTTGGCGCTGAGGTGTCAGACGAATTGATGGCCGTCATATTCGATCCAGCAGTGGAAGCGAAGAAAGTTGAACAAGATGCCACCAAGGGTTTGGTGGAGGCTTCTGCTGTGAACTTTTACGCGCCTGACGTGAGCACAGAGGAGGCCCAAGCTTACCTAGCGAGTATTGTTGAAGAAGGTAGCCGAACACCTGTGGAGTACAGCTTGAATTCTCGACTTGTCAAGAACGCGGATGGTGAAATTGAAGAGCAGGCTTACCGCGTTGGAGGTTTGTATGGAGAAGCCTTGGAGCAAGTGGTGATCTGGTTGAATCAAGCGGCGCTATACGCTGAAAACGACAAGCAAGTAGCTGCACTGCGCAACCTCATCACATACTACGAAACAGGCGACCTCGAGAAATGGCAATTGTACAACATCAACTGGGTCCAGGACACCGAGGGTGATGTGGACTACATCAACGGATTTGTTGAGGTGTACAACGACCCATTGGGGTACACCGGCAGCTATGAAACCATTGTTCAAATCAAGGATTTCGACGCCAGCGAGCGCATGAAAGTCCTTATGGACAATGCGCAATGGTTCGAAGACCACATGCCGTTTATGGACGCCCACAAGAAAAAAGAGGTGGTCGGCATCACATACAACGTCGTGAACGTGGCCGGCGAGGCCGGCGACGCATCACCGAGCACACCCATCGGAGTGAACTTGCCGAACTCGAATTGGATTCGCGTAGTTCACGGTTCCAAATCAGTAAGTTTGGGCAACATAGTGAGCGCATACGACAAGGCGAGCGGCGGCGGATTGCTATCGGAGTTTGCACACGATGACGTCGAGGTCGCCCGTTCCGAGAGCCATGGTGCATTGGCCGGAAAGTTGCACACCGCGATGCACGAAGTTATCGGCCACGCTTCAGGAAAACTGGAAGACGGTGTGGGTGAGCCCAAGCAGACCATCAAGGAGTACAGCTCCACGCTGGAGGAGGGCCGTGCGGATTTGGTGGCCTTGTACTTCATGCTGGACGAGAAGATGGTAGAACTCGGATTGATGAAGACCCTTGAGACCGGTAAGTCCGAGTACGACAGCTACATTCGAAACGGGATCATGCTCCAATTGCGTCGTTTGGAAAAAGGCGCGGATATTGAAGAGGCGCACATGCGCAACCGGGCGTGGATCAGCCACTGGTGCTTCGAGCGCGCGCAAGAAAGCGGCGCCATTACCAAAGTGGTGCGCGACGGTAAGACATTCCTCGACATCAAGAACTACGAAGCTCTGCGCGTCTTGTTTGGAGAATTGTTACGGGAGGTGCAACGTATCAAGTCGCAAGGCGATTACGAAGCGGCAAAAGCGCTCGTGGAGGGATATGGTGTCAAGGTCGACCAAGCCATCCACGAAGAGGTGCTGACTCGTTCGGAAGCGTTGGGCATTGCTCCATACGGTGGATTTATCAACCCCGAGATGCAAGCCACGTTCGCGGAAGACGGCATGATTAGAGATGTTAAACTGGTCTACCCGGATGACTTTGCCACTCAAATGCTGAACTATAGCCGCAGTTACGGGTTTCTTCCTTTAAACAATGATTTCCTTACACGTTGAGCGTAATACCCTCTCGACTTGCACCTCGTTACAAGTTTGCTTGAAAGTATCTAATTATGAAAAGATTTATACAACAAATTGTTGCCTTAGCTCTAGTGTCTGGAGCCTATGCTCAATCCCCTTTTCCTTGCGAGCTATCTGGCGGAGAAGGTGAGCCTGCGATGGGTGGGCTTTCTGACATTCAAATAG
>CALGDB010000083.1 GCA_937884175.1 uncultured Flavobacteriales bacterium | reverse complement strand
TCCAATCCGTATTCCACCACGTTGGCGTCCAACCGGACCGGATGGCCGATCCGTACGGGCGTCGACTCCTGATGAACGCAGCCTTTTACGAGCAAATCCACGGCAGCATTGCTTGACGCCGCCAACAACAGGCGTTCTCCGCGCTCAACAGCGCGCTGGACGAAAGCGAGCAACGTGGTGGTTTTGCCCGTTCCCGGTGGGCCGTGCAAGATGGCCAATTGCTCAGCCGCTTCTGCCATGGCCACCCAAGCGCGTTGACCGGGGTTTAAGGAAGGGTGGGCGATTGGCTTCGTTTCCACGGGCAATTGGGCGGTGCCGAGGCCCAGCAAGCCATTGCGCCTCATAGCTGCCGAATCGTCTTTGGTATTGATCCAGTGGCTGAGCGCTTCCGCCATCAATCGGTACGTGCGGTCATCCGCGCGTTCATCTAGGGTCCAGCGTTCGTGTAGTGCGGCCGCTTCTAAGGGATGTCCATCCAGAATCACCTCCGCTGTTCCACCGCGAATTTTGCGCACGATGCCCCGCCGAACGGCCCGCTCATCTGCAGGAAGCCCCGCATCATTAGCTTGGTAAAAGTGAACGGGCGAGCCGGAGCGAAATGCGTCGTCTAACCCCCCATTTTGGCCTTTTTGCAACGTTAGCTTGACCCGTCCACCAAAGGTGAACTGCTGGGTTTCAATGGTCACTGGCGCCCACGTAAGGCCCTCCGCCTTGCGAATGCGGAGGCTTTGCTTTTCGAGCACTGCAGCCAACCTCCGCTCCTCTTCTCGCTGTTCTTCAACCAGCGCTTGAGCGAGGATTCCGAGTTCTTCGACCGCGCTGTTCATGCTCAGCGCACGAGCGTGAAGGAGCCGTTGATGTACTTAAATCCCTCTCCCTGGTCAATGGTTTGGCCGTTGACGTCGTTGATGACCAATTCAGCATCCACACGCGCAATGCCCAAGATGTAGAAATAGGTGCCTTCTGCCGCTTCTTCCGGAGCCGGGCTCCACCCCGAGGTTTTGCCGAAGTCATCGCTG
>CALGDB010000082.1 GCA_937884175.1 uncultured Flavobacteriales bacterium | reverse complement strand
GACCCGCCGGTTTCGCCGATTGGGAGACGGAGCCAATATGCGTGCCCAGGAACGCTGGTTGGAGTCACGTCGCCGCGAGAAAAAAGAGCGTCGTTTGATGGCCCAGCGCGAACAAGAAGCCCGTCAGCGGGCTTACAACGAGCAACAAGCGGCGCAGGCGAATTTGCGGGAAGTGGGGCCTCGAGCTCCAGAAGACTACAAGTTGGCCGAAGACGATACCGACATCCTGCAAGGGGTCAACGAGCAATCGTATGACATCCCGAACGGCCTTGTCATCGAACGAACCGTGCGTACGGGTAACCTAGTTATCCGGTACCGCAAAGTTGTCACCAAGACCGGGGTATACTACTTCCGAGCCGACCGGAGCATCACCGCGGACACGTGGCGCCGCGAAACAACTGTTGTACTCGATTGATGAACTCGCGATCAGAGCGTTTTTGGGTGGCGATGGTGTTGACCTTATCGCTGCACGCCTTGGTGCTGTTCGTCCTGTGGATGCAGCCGGCGGGACGCTATGCCGTAGCGGCCAATGCTTTCATCCCAGTGGAATTTGCTGATTTGGAAGCCGCTGAAAGCGTGGCTCCGACCTTCGAGCAGCAATTACGCGCGCAAATGGAATCCCGGGTCTCCAACCTCGTGGCCGATGCCAACGCTTCGGCTTCCTCAGAAATGCAATCCACAAGCGCCCAAGACGAAGCCCGCATGGCGGAGGAGGTAACGGCCGAGTTGCGCGCGATGGAGCAGGCGGAGTTTGAGCGCTTGGCGGCAGATCAGAAGGACTTCGGATTGGAGATGGTGCCCGACGATGGCCAAAATGGTCAGGTCAACACCCTTTCCGGCTGGGACCAGCGCTACGAGGGTCGCGTCATCGTATCGTACGATGTGGCGAACCGCAGGCACGTGTACTTGCCCATTCCCGGCTACCAATGCCTCGAAGCGGGCAAGGTGCTGGTGGAAGTGGAGATTGCTCGCGACGGCAGCGTGACTAAGGCTCGGGTGGTGCAGTCGGCTGTGGGTGTGGCCGAGGCTTGCTTGAATACGGCGGCGCTGAAATACGCACTTCGGTCTGTTTTTGAACTCCGCACAGGGGTGGACCAGTCGGGTACGATTACCTACGAGTTTGTCGCCCAATAGCCGTTGAAAACTGCGCCGTCAAGGCCGCTTTGTAGCAGGGCGTGATGTAACTTCGCTGAAGAAGTTTTTTGATTTGGCCTATACCCCTGAACAACCGCTCAAGTTAGGCGTCATCCGAGAAGGAAAGACCCCGCCAGACCAACGTGTCCCTCTGACGCCGGACCAGTGCGTCCTGCTCGAGGAGCGTTTTCCGCAATTGAAAATTGCCATTCAAACCAGTCCGGTGCGCCGCATTCGCGATGCCGAATACAGTGCTGCCGGCCTCGTTGTCCGCGAAGATATTTCCGATTGCGATGTGCTCATTGGGGTGAAGGAGGTCAACATCGAAGACCTGGTACCTGGCAAGACCTACCTCTTTTTCAGCCACACGCACAAACTGCAGCCATACAACGCCAAATTGCTCGCGGCCATCCTCGATAAGAAAATCCGCCTGATCGATTACGAATTGTTGAAGCGTCCCAGCGGTCGCCGTATCATTGGCTTCGGTCGTTGGGCTGGACTCGTTGGTGCCTACAGCGGACTGCGGGCCTATGGCTTGCGCAGTGGATCATTTGAATTACCCAAGGCCATCGACTGCCGCGACTTCGAAGAAATGCTCGCACACGTCAAGTGTGTCACCCTTCCTGCGAATTTCAAGATTGTCCTTACGGGTCATGGCCGGGTAGGGCAAGGCGCTCGTGAAGTGCTGGACCACATGAAACTGCGCTCGGTGCACCCGGACGACTTCTTGCGCATGGCCTATCCCGATCCGGTATTCACGCACTTGGATGTCGAAGACTACGTCGCGCGCACGGATGGGGGAGCGTTTAGCATGGACGATTTCGTGACGGATCCGTTGGAATTTGAAAGCACCTTCCCGCGGTATGCCCATGCCGCGAACTTTTTCATCGCAGGCCATTTCTGGGCCGAGGGGTCGCCGTTCCTTTTTACGCGAGAGGACATGCGGCATCCGGATTGGAAGGTCAACGTCGTGGCAGACATCAGCTGCGACATCGACGGACCGGTGGCTTGTACCTTGCGTCCTTCTACCATCGAAAATCCCATTTACGGCTACCATCCGGGCACCGAGCAGGAGTGCAAGTTTGACCACCGGGAGGGCATCACTGTCATGGCTGTGGACAACCTGCCGTGCGAGTTGCCCCGCGACGCGTCGGAGGGCTTCGGCAGCGAGCTGATGGAGCACGTCATTCCCCTGTTGGTTGAAGGCGATAGCGAAGGCATCCTTGACGGTGCGAGCGAGACGACCTTGGGCGGCGAGTTAAACGCGCCGTTTGCTTACCTCGCGGAATATGTCGACAGCGATAAAGGTTGAAGCTCAACTGCGGCGTTTGCTAATTAGAATGAAACGGGTTGATTACGCTCTTCCGTGAGCTAACGGTATTGAATTTTGCTCTACCTTCAAGTTTATATGAAATCCATTCGACAATCATGAAAAGACAAGCATTGCTGCTTTGCACCATGGTCGCCTTTTTCACGACCGCAGAAGCTCAAATTGAGTACAATTGGCAAAATTCCAAAGAGGGCTGGGTCAGTGCAAGTGAGCCAAATTTGGGGTGTGTTCTTGTCGCCGAGCCGAATGCACTAGCCATGAAAGCATTCAACCAAACGCCCGTTATGCGCAGTGGAACCTTGCAAGACGATTTAAATCTTGAAGCAACCACGTATAACCGTGTGCGGGTCAGCTTGAAGAACACGACCGCTTCAGGGAATCCCAATGCTCGCTTGTTTATCTATCCACCTGGTAGCAATACAGCTACGTGCAATTACAACTTCGCAGTCGATACGATGATGGTGGATTTTGAGACGTATGTCATCTCTTTGGATGATGCCCCGACGAATGGCGTGTTGGAAGGGACCATTGCACGCTTCGGCCTCAGAGCTCCGTGGGGCGTTGCCAATGGCGATACAATCTATTGGGAGTCCATGGTTGTCTATAGCTCACTCGGATGCACGGATTCACTTGCGTGTAACTTCAATCCGTACGCTGAGGAAGAAGATGGTTCATGTGTTAATCCGGGAAATCCATGTGACGACGGAGATGACGCAACCACAGACGACGTGATTGATGAAAACTGTGAATGTGTTGGACAACCTATTGTAAACATTGAGAATTCGCAAAAAGGGAGTGTGAACCTCAAGCTGTTTCCTAATCCCGTTGCAGGTCAGTTCCGAGTTGAGGCTGAGTCACGAATTGAAGAAGCGGAAGTATACAATGCAACCGGCAAGCGCATCGCTGTTTTGCAGCCCAATGCTGCATCATTTACGGTGGATGCAGCTAGATGGCCCATTGGCAAATATCATTTTCGCGTGGTTTGCGCCGACGGTTCGGTGGATCACGAAGATTTCATTGTCATTCGTTGAATGGCTTGACTGATATCGTCAGAATGGACCGTATCCATTTGCGCAGCGAGTGTTTGGGGTTGATTCTGTTCTGTGGGTTTATGATCGGTTGTCAATCTGAACAGCAACCAACCGATGGAACGAACAATCATCGGAATGTCCTTTTCATTGTTGCCGATGATTTGAATTGTGACCTCAGCACCTACGGTCACCCTGTCGTGCAAACGCCACACCTTGATGCCTTCGCCGACCGGGCGGTTGTGTTCACAAATGCCCACGCCCAGTATCCCCATTGTGGGCCATCGCGGGCGTCAATGATGACGGGATTGTACCCAGATCAAACCAAGATTTTTCGAAACAACACCTATATCCGTGATGCCATTCCTGATGTGATTACACTAGGACAACGATTTAGGCAAAGCGGTTATCGCTCCATTCGAATCGGAAAAATATTTCATTACGATAATCCCAGCGCAATTGGCACAGCTGGCATTGATGACATTTATTCATGGGACCAGACCATCCATCCCTATGGACG
>CALGDB010000081.1 GCA_937884175.1 uncultured Flavobacteriales bacterium | reverse complement strand
TCAGCATCAACTGCAACGCCTTCGTCATTTGCCGTCTTCAGGTATGAAGACATTTCGGACAACATGTTCAGACGTTGGTGTTGCCCGCTGTAGCTAACTGTGTTGTTCCCGTCTGCGTCAGTGAAGACATAAGTGTCAGGAGCTACAACAGCGTACGAGCATGTTCCATCATCAGTATCTGCGTCAGCATCATAGTTTTCGGCTGCTGGGTCAGTGCATCCATCAGTATCTCTATTGCAAGAGGTCAGGGCGAAAGTCGCCACTAGAGCAAAGACAAAAATGCCTTTGAGAGATTTGAGAGAGGAGAACGTAGTATTCATGTCAGGGGTTTGTGAATTAATCTGGTGCAAATTTCAAACGGCACGTCGAGTACACCAATACCACAATAACGGTAATTTAGATTAAGTCTAAATAAGGATAAGTGACATAAAATCAGCTCTAATCCCTGTAAATCAATGATTTAATCCCATTCTAAAAGAACGTTTCGACAACACCAAGAGTTAATCGACCTAGAAGTATATGTTTTCATGAAGTGCGTCGAAATGAGGACCGTAGCACAAAAAACCCCGCATCGTTGACGATACGGGGCAATTAAATGGTGATTCCGTTGGGGTCACGAAAAAGCCTGACCGCACATCTGTGCAATCGGGCCCCTTAGGTGGTTGTTCGTTCGGTGGCGAATCAGTCGGCGATGCAGCGCACGCTGCTGCCGATGACGGCCCAGTATTCACCACGCTGCAGCTGGTTTGAGCCGGAGCTCAAGGTGCGGTGCATGACGTCTCCATCGTTGGTGGTGGTCGAGCTCCAGTAGGTGCCAAACCAGGTCAGGCTGTGGGCATTGCCGTCGGGCCAAGCGTGGCCACTGCCGGTGCCGTTCCAGCCGTAGAGGTCGGTCCCGCTGCCACCTTGGGCCCAGCCACTCGACTTTTTCAGGACCTCGCCCATGCGTTTGCCCTGACCGGCCACCACGAGGTAAGATTCCATTTCCATCCAGTCCAGCTCGGTGGGTACGTGCCAACCGGCGGGGCAAATGCCGCCGTTCAATGACGTTGACGCGGCAATGCCGTTGTACAAGAAACCGTGGGTGTTGATCACGGAAGAGGAACTGTTGTACGCTGTGCGCGCTGGCGAGTTTAAGTTGGGGAAATTCGCGACCGTTTCTTCCGCGATGGGGCTACCGTCTTGGTAAACGGTGGTGCGCAGGTTTTCCGCAAACCAGCACTGGGGGCCCACTGCCACGACCGGGTAGGTGTAGCTATCAAACTCTACACTGGTCACGCACTCTGCTGTGCTCGGCACAGGGTCGTACACGCAGCTGCCATCGTCTACGGTGGCTGAGGGGTCATAGTTCAAGGCCTCTGCATCGGTGCAGCCGGCGCAGGTGGCGAAGTCGCACGATCCGTTATCCACAACCGCATCGGCATCGTAGTTGCACGCTTCGGGGTAGGTGCATCCTTCTTGTTTTGCGCATCCAGCGAATACCAAAATGACCAGGCTCAAGCCAAATGCAAAGGAGTGTAAATGTTTCATTGAAGGGTTAGTTCGAGGGTAATGTGATTCTTGTCACAAAAATATCACAAGATTCATTACCACTTACCTCTCGTCCCAAACTCCCTACTTACCGGGATGATGCACTTGGCAGCTGTTTCGGGTGTTTTGGCGCTGGCAACCTAGTGGATATCGAAGCGGGCATCGCTCATTGAACAATGAAACGCGCGCTGCGTTCACACATAGTCAATGCATACACACCTGGAGCCAATCCTTGGACATCCACCGTAACGAGCCCTTGTTTTGCATTTGCAGGCGACACAGCAATTTCCATCATCATTTGTCCGCCTATCCCCCAAATTACAATGGCTTTACCTGCGTCATCGGCTTCAATTCCGATTAAGGTGATCCGGTCTGAAGCGGGATTTGGGTAGACAAGCAACTCTCCTGCAAGAGTTACCAATTCCGGCGTTTCATTCAACATCTCAAGTTGCCAGCTGGACGCAAAGTGGTTATCGCGATCAGCTGATACCCTG
>CALGDB010000080.1 GCA_937884175.1 uncultured Flavobacteriales bacterium | reverse complement strand
TTTTGTCCGCGTGGCCACGGAACGTGCGGGTGGGTGAAAATTCTCCGAGCTTGTGACCTACCATGTTTTCAGTGATGAAAACAGGAATGAACTGTCGCCCATTGTGCACAGCTACTGTCAAACCGACAAAGTCAGGTGTGATGGTGCTGGAACGAGACCATGTCTTGATCACGGACTTTTTGCCCGATGATTGCATCGCTTCAACACGCTGGTTGAGCTTGTAGTGTACAAATGGGGGTTTCTTGAGTGAACGAGACATGGCTATTATTTCTTGCGGCGTTCAATGATGTATTTCGAGCTGCCCTTACGCGGGTTGCGGGTCTTGTAGCCCTTCGCTGGGAGGCCCTTGCGTGAACGTGGGTGTCCACCTGAAGAGCGGCCCTCACCACCACCCATTGGGTGATCGACAGGGTTCATAACCACACCACGTACGCGTGGGCGGCGTCCCAACCAGCGCGAACGACCGGCCTTGCCTGAGACCTGGAGGTTGTGCTCTGCATTGCTAACGGAACCGATAACGGCCAGGCAAGTCACCAAGATCATGCGGGTTTCACCGCTTGGCAACTTCACGATTGCGTACTTGCCGTCACGGGCGTTCAATTGTGCGTATGATCCGGCGCTTCGAGCAAGTGCAGCTCCTTTACCGGGGTACAACTCGATGTTGTGAATGACCGTACCCAATGGGATGTCAGACAAGTACATCGCATGGCCCACATCTGGAGTGGCTTGCTTACCACTGTTGATCTTCATGCCTGGCTTGAGGCCCTGAGGAGCAACGATGTAACGCTTCTCACCGTCGGTGTATTCCACCAAGCAGATGCGTGCTGAACGGTTTGGATCGTACTCGACCGTCAAGACGGTGGCTTCCATGTGCTTGTTACGCTTGAAATCAATCAAACGGTAACGACGCTTGTGGCCACCTCCGCGGTAGCGCATGGTCATTTTACCATCTCCATTTCGGCCGCCTGACTTCTTCAAGGGGCGCAGCAATGGCTTGTGAGGCTTGTCCGCAGTGATGTCGTCGAACTTCGACAACACCTTGTGGCGGGTGCCTGGGGTAATAGGGTTGAATTTACGAAGTGCCATTTGCTTAGATGTTCTCGTAGAAGTCAATCATTTCTCCTTCGGCCAAGCTTACAATGGCCTTCTTGTAACCGACTGTGCGTCCTTTGATGATGCCAGTCTTCGTATAGCGCTGGCGGCGCTTGCCGTCAACACGCAGTGTGCGAACAGAAGTCACGGTCACACCGTACTCCTTTTCCACTGCTTTCTTGATCTCCACCTTGTTCGCACCGTCCGCGACAACGAACCCGTAGGCGTTGTTCTTCTCAGTATCAGTGGTCATCTTCTCGGTGATAAGGGGCTTAACTAAAATCTGTGACATGACGATTCTTATTTGAGCATTCCCTCGATCACCTTGTGGGCGTCGTCCACGAAGATGAGGGTGTTACAATTCATGATGTCGTATGTGCTGAGGTCGCTCGCTACCATGACGCGGTGTTTCGCGAGGTTGCGGCTGCTCTTATACACATTGTTGTCGGGCGTTGGCAAAACCATCAAGGTCTTGTTGTCTGCCAATTCCAATCCCTTCATCAAACCGGCGAAGTCCTTGGTCTTGGGAGCGTCCATCTTGAGGCCTTCAATCACAAGAATGGCCTTTTCCTTGGCCTTGTAGCTCAACGCACTGCGACGGGCCAACTGCTTCACCTTGTGGTTGAGCTTCTGGGTGTAGTCGCGTGGTTCTGGACCAAATACGGTACCACCGCCACGGAATAATGGGTTCTTGATCGAACCGGCACGTGCTGTACCTGTTCCCTTCTGCTTCTTCAACTTGCGGGTTGAACCGGAAACCAATCCACGGTGCAACGTGTCGTGCGTGCCTTGGCGCTGTGCGGCCTGGAAACGCTTCACGTCGAGGTAGATCGCGTGGTCATTAGGCTCGATGCCGAATACCGCCTTGTTCAATGTCACCGACTTGTCGGTCTTTGAACCTTTGGAGTTGTAAACAACTACTTTCATCACGCTTCTGGTTTACGGATTTCGACAGTGGAACCTTTGTGCCCGGGCACCGCTCCCTTGACAACCATGACGCCCTCTTCTGGGAGGATCTTCACGATTTCAAGGTTTTCGATGGTGACTCGAGCGTTACCGGTCTGGCCTGCCATGCGCATGCCCTTGAAGACACGTGCAGGCGTCGAGGCCGCACCGATAGAACCGGGGGCGCGCAAGCGGTTGTGTTGACCATGTGTGGCTTGACCCACACCGCCAAAACCGTGGCGCTTTACGACACCTTGGAAGCCTTTACCTTTTGACTTCCCCACCACAGAGACGTACTCCCCTTCGTTGAAGATGTCCTCAACTTTGAGTTCGTCACCTGCTTGGTGTTCTTCGGCGAATCCTTTGAATTCAACCAGTTTTCGCATGAGGCCAACGCCAGCGCGCTTGAAATGGCCTTGCAACGCTTTGGATGTGCGCTTTTCAGAGCGCTCACCATAGCCGAGCTGAACGGCTTCATAGCCATCCTTCTCCAGGGTACGAACTTGCGTCACGACGCAAGGACCAACCTCTAAAACGGTGCATGGGATGTTCTTCCCAGAGGCATTGTAGACGCTGGTCATACCTAACTTCTTCCCTATGAGTCCGGGCATGATTTCGGTGTTTTTGTTTCGCGTTAATTAAAAATTTCCCTCAGACCTTGATTTCCACTTCAACGCCGCTTGGAAGTTCCAAGCGCATCAACGCGTCAACGGTCTTTGAGGATGAACTATAGATATCAATCAATCGCTTGTAAGCGTTCAATTCGAATTGCTCACGTGACTTCTTGTTCACGTGGGGCGATCGCAGTACGGTGTAAATGCGCTGGTGGGTAGGCAATGGAACGGGTCCGCTGATTATAGCACCTGTGGTCTTCACCGTCTTGACAATCTTCTCGGCCGACTTGTCGACGAGGTTGTGATCGTACGACTTGAGTTTGATTCGGATTTTTTGAGTCATCTTACTTCCTTATTAGCCGTTGCCTTGAGCTTCAGCGATCACTTTTTCTTGGATACTATTTGGAGCCTCTGAGTAGTGGCTGAATGACATCGACGATGTCGCACGTCCTGAAGTCAACGTACGCAAGTCCGTCACATAACCGAACATTTCAGACAATGGCACCTTCGCATTCACGATGGTCTTGCCTGAACGCTCACCGGTTCCCTCGATGAGGGCACGGCGTTTGTTCAAATCACCGATGACGTCACCCATGTTCTCGTCGGGGGTAACAACCTCCAATTGCATCATGGGCTCCAAAATCTTTGGCTGGCAGCTCTTGACCGCGTTGCGGTATGCCATCTTGGCCGCGAGTTCGAAAGACAGCTGATCCGAGTCAACTGCGTGGAACGAACCGTCCATCAATTCAACAGCCATACTGTCCATTTGGTAGCCCGCCAACACACCGTTCTTCATGGCTTCTTCGAAACCTTTCTGAACAGAAGGAACGAATTCCTTTGGTACGTTACCGCCCTTCACCGAGTTCTTGAATACCAAACCGGCTTCTTCTGGAGTAGGTGATGGACCAATCTTGACGATGATGTCCGCGAACTTACCGCGTCCACCAGACTGCTTCTTGTACACTTCGCGGTGATCGGTGCTGCCGAAGATGGCCTCCTTGTAGTTTACCTGTGGCGCGCCCTGGTTGCACTCTACCTTGAACTCACGACGCAAACGGTCAACGAGTACTTCCAAGTGCAATTCGCCCATTCCAGAGATGACCGTCTGGCCTGTCTCTTCGTCGGTGCGTACGTTGAATGTTGGATCTTCTTCAGACAACTTCGACAAACCGTTGGACAACTTATCGAGGTCTGCTTGAGACTTGGGCTCAACTGCGATCCCGATTACCGGATCTGGGAACGACATGCTCTCCAAGACCAATGGGGCGCCTTCAGAACAAAGCGTATCACCGGTGCGGATGTCCTTAAAGCCAACGACTGCACCGATGTCCCCTGCCTCGAGTTCATCGATGGGGTTCTGCTTGTTGGAGTGCATTTGGAAGATGCGCGAAATGCGCTCCTTCTTGCCACTGCGCGTGTTGATCACGTATGAACCAGCAGGCAACTTACCGGAGTAAGCGCGCACGAAGCACAAACGGCCAACGAATGGGTCGGTTGCAATCTTGAACGCCAAGCCTGCGAAAGGCTCGTCTGGATCGGGCTTACGCTCGATTTTCACCTCTTCATCATCCACCGCTGTACCTACAATTGCCTCTACATCGTATGGAGAAGGCAGGTACATCATCACTGCATCCAACATGGTCTGAACGCCCTTGTTCTTAAAGGCAGAACCACACAAAAGCGGAGTGATTTCCATGCCGATGGTGGCCTTGCGGATGGCCGCGATGATTTCGTCTGCTGTCAGGCTATCTGGATCCTCGAAGTATTTCTCCATCAAGGCATCATCCTGTTCAGCTGCTGCCTCAATCAACAGACCACGGTACTCTTCAACCGTGTCTTCCAAATCTGCTGGAATCGGCACCTCATCCCAAGTCATTCCCTTGTCCTCTTCATTCCATACAAAGGCCTTGTTGGTGATCAAATCGACCACACCTTTAAAGTCGTCCTCTGCACCGATTGGAACCTGCAATGGAACAGGACGTGCGCCGAGCATGTCCTTAATCATGCCGACAACATTGAAGAAGTCCGCACCTGAACGGTCCATCTTGTTGATGAATCCAATGCGTGGGACTTTGTATTTGTCAGCGAGGCCCCAGTTAGTCTCCGATTGCGGCTCTACACCCGAGACGGCGCAGAACAACGCAACAGCACCATCCAATACACGCAATGAACGCTCTACT
>CALGDB010000079.1 GCA_937884175.1 uncultured Flavobacteriales bacterium | reverse complement strand
TAATTTCAATGCTATCGGAACTCTATCAGAGCTTCGCTACGTGAGCGGCGAGGCTTGATTTGAGGTTAGAGGCTTTGTTCTTGTGGATGACGTTGTTCTTCGCCAGTTTATCCAACATCGCGGAAACTACAGGGAGCATCTCTGCCGCCTTCTTCGCGTCAGTGGTTGCACGGAGGGCACGGACAGCGTTACGAGCTGTCTTGTGGTAGTAACGGTTGCGCGCCGCTTTCTTGCGGTCAGAGCGGATGCGCTTCAATGAGGACTTGTGATGAGCCATAAGCTTTCTTCTGTATTATCCCGCTAAGGGGGTGCAAATATAGTAGATATTCCAATGCACGCAAGCGCTGCCGGCAAAGAAACAGAAAGGGCGCACCCCTGCGCCCTTTCACCCTAACAATCTACTCGTATTTCGACAACGACGCCTGCAAACCTCGCATCAAAACACGGCACTATATTACATAAATATTTTCCATCAACAACCAAATAAGTCGACTAAATTGTATATTTTATAGTTCAGGGTAGTTTCGGGTTATCATTGACTCAAATTCATTCATGCCCCTCAAGCGCAAATCCAACAGCACGCAAACCTACCTTTGACCTCGGCTCATGTTCAACTTTACACGCCACCGGTTGCAGCGTTCCTGGAAAGCATGGATGTGCTGTTTGCTCCTCGGACACTTCGGTCTGTCGGCATTCGGACAAGGGCTGTTCGCGAACGTTTCCGAAGCCGCTGGTGTGAACGCTGACGGCCTTCACCATGCGGTCGCGATTGGAGATTTTGACCGCGACGGACGGGAAGACATCTACGTAGGCACCAAGTTTGCACCCAACCGTCTATTCCGAAACCTCGGCGGAATGGAATTCGAGGAGGTGGCAGTTCCCGCTGGAGTCGCGGATGACGGCACGACCAACGCGGTGCTTTGGGCGGACTTCAACAACGACGGCTGGCTGGACCTGATCACAGGAAATTACCTGAACCCCAACCGCCTGTACCTCAACAACGGCGAAGGCACCTTTACCGATGCAACAGACACCTGGAACGCAGGTAACGCCGGGCCTTGCCGCAGCCTCCACGCTGCCGACATCGACGGGGACGGCTGGTTGGACCTCTATGTGGTGAACATCAACAGCCACAATGCCATGCTGCGCAACCTCGAAGGTGCCGGCTTTGAGAACGTCACCTTTCCCTCGGGTACGGTGGATACGGGCATTGGCATGGGAGCGCTGTTTTTTGATTCGGACAACGACGGCGATGTGGACCTGTATGTCACCCACGATGGCAATCAAGTCAACAAGTTTTTTCGCAACAACGGCCAAGGCAGCTTCACGCAAAACGCCGCGGGCGTGGGGTTGGACTACCAAGGCAATTGCATGGGGGTCGACGCAGCGGACATCAACCACGACGGCTGGATGGACCTCTACATCACCGACCTCTACCCCAGCGAGCTGTTCCTGAACAACGGCGATGGGACCTACACCGCCATTGGCGAGGCAGCTGGCGTAGACGATTCAGGCATGACGTGGGGCTGCATCTTTTTCGACTACGACCACGACGCCGAATCGGACTTGTACATCGTCAATGACTATGCCTTCGCGCCTACGTCTAACCGCCTGTACAGGGGCCTCGGCGACACCACGTTCGCTTGGGTCAGCGAAGGGGATGTGGTCCTGGAACACGACCACAGCGATTACGGGCTGGCAGCGGGGGATTTGGACGGTGACGGGGATTGGGACCTCGCCATCGCCACCAGCGGCTCTCCCACCCAGCCGGGTTTCCAGATCTTGGAAAACCTCAACTCAAGCGGGCACTACATCGGCTTCCGACTCGAGGGCACCACCTCCAACCGATCCGCCATTGGGGCGCGCATCGAAGTCCATTTTGATGGCAAAATCCGCTACGATGAAATCCATTGCGGCCAAGGGTACAGCGGTTCCAGTTCGTTCGACGTCCATGTCGGTTTGGGCACAGCAACCAGCGTAGACTCCCTCGTGGTGCGCTGGCCCACTGGGGAATACTCTACGCACGGGCCATTTGCCGCGGACAGCATCCATGCGGTGCTGGAGCCGGGTGCAGAACCGTGGTTGACCTACGGCTGCACGGATGCAGATGCGTGCAATTACGAAATGGCCGCGACCGTGGACGATGGAACGTGTTTCTTTCCCTCAGCCGGCTTGGACTGTTCTGGTGAGCCCCTGCCGGATTTCCCCACCATGGCAACCCACAGCGTTGCCCGCATTTGGAACGAGGCCACCCTCCTGAGCATTCGCCACGACTGGGCACGCCCCACGGTCCACGCAAGGAACTTGTGGCACACTTCCGCGCTGATGTACGACGCGTGGGCGGCTTGGGGTGAGGACACCATTGTCGGCGCGCAGCCGTGGCTTTTGGGCAACCAACAAGGAAGCTACACGTGTGCTTATGAAGGGGTGCCCGAGATTGAGGCGGAAGACCGACTGGCAGCCCGGCAGTTGAGCATCAGCTACGGGGTATACCGGTTGTTGCAGCACCGGTTTGCCAATGCGCCACGTGCCGAGCGAATCGCCACACACATCAACACCCAAATGGAAGCCTTGGGCTACGACACGGCCTGGCACGAGACCGATTACACGAACGGAACGTGGATGGAGCGCGCTGCATCGCTCGGCAATTACCTCGCGGAACAGTACATCGCGTATGGATTCCAAGACGGTTCGTTCGAAGTCATCGATTACCAGAACACCTACTACAACCCGATGAATTGGAACCTGGTGATGGACGAACCAGGCAACCCCAATATGTTTTTCCCCAACCGCTGGCAACCCTTGCAATTGGCCGAGTTCATCGATCAATCCGGCAATGAAGGCTCCAACATTTCCCCTGACTTCCTAAGTCCTGAATGGGGCAACGTCCAACCGTTCGCGATGACGCCGGCAGACACCGCACAGTTCGAACGGCTGGGAAGCACCTACACCGTCTACCACGACCCGGGACCTCCGGCGCAAATCGATCCAAACGCAGAAATCGGATTGGAAAGCGATTACAAATGGGGGCATACCCTTGTCGCCCTCTGGGCCTCCCACCTCGACCCTTCCGATTCCGTGGTGTGGGACATCGGCCCCGGAGCATTCAGCTGGAATGGGTTCTTACCCGACAACATCGAAGAGGCACGCGATTACTATGCGGTTGATGGCGTTCCTGTCGCCGCAGGTGTCGAAGCCGGGCACCCGTTCAATCCGGTGACTGGCGAGCCGTATGCGCCCCAACCGGTATTGCGCGGAGACTTCACCCGGGTGCTGGCGGAATACTGGGCAGATGGGCCGGATTCAGAAACGCCGCCCGGGCACTGGTTCACCCTCCTCAACTACGTCAACGACCAACCTGAATTGCAACGCAAATGGCGCGGCCTCGGTGAGTCGCTCGCCCCCCTCGATTGGGACGTCATCGCCTACTTCTCCATGGGGGGCGCCATGCACGATGCAGCCATCGCTGCGTGGAGTTGCAAAGGATGGCACGACTACGTGCGGCCGGTATCGGCGTTGCGCTGGATGGCCGACCGCGGGCAATGCGCCGACCCGGAGTTGCCCAACTACCACGGAGCGGGCCTGCCCATCATCCCAGGTCACATCGAACAAATCGGACCGGAGGACCCCGTGGAACTCCGTGGACCTGAAAACGAACATCTGTACGAAATGAAAATCCGCTGCTGGAAAGGACCGGACTACATCGGGGTGCCCGCGTTGCAATGGGCCGGCGTGGATTGGATCCGTGCCCGCGAATGGTGGCCGTACCAGCGCCCCACGTTTGTCACACCGCCGTTTGCCGGCTACGTCAGCGGGCACTCGACGTTCAGCCGAGCAGCTGCGGAGGTCTTGACCGCCTTGACGGGCGATGCGTTTTTCCCCGGGGGCATGGGCGCGTTCCCGGTGGAAGCCCATGAGTTCCTTGTTTTCGAAGACGGGCCATCCATGGACTTTGAATTGCAGTGGGCCACCTACCGCGACGCCGCGGACCAAAGTGCGTTGTCCCGCATTTGGGGCGGCATCCACCCCCCGATTGATGATTATCCCGGTCGGGCCATGGGGGAAGTGGTGGGCATGGACGCCTTTTTACTCGCGGAGCAGTACGCTTTCCCCTTGCTCGGTACCGACTGCTTTGAAGCCGGAGGTTATCCGTGCCTGTGTCCCGGTGACTTCAATTCAGACGGATTGCGCAACCTGCCGGATCTGCTCCTGCTGCTCGTCCACTTCGGCGAGGCCGTCGACGTGGGGGGCAATGGCGCCTCTCCGGTTTTGGACCTCGACGGAAGTGGGGACGTCAATACCGGCGATCTGCTCGGCATGTTGACCGTGTGGGGACAGCCGTGTTAAGGCTACTTAGACTGGCTGTGCACCACCAACTCATCCAAGAATACCCACGTCGCTGAGCTGGCGGCATCGTGCCATTCGGGGCATGGACCGGGGTTGCGGGCTTCGAACCGCACCCAACGCGTCGCCTCCCCAACCGGAAGGGCCAAACGCTGCACGTCCTGGGCGTCGTTGGGATCGAAGGTTGACGTGCCAAACGGCTGGGTCCACCACCCACCGTTCCAGCTTTCGCCGTCAGCGGACCACTGGAACCGCACAGAGTCCGGCAGGAAAATCCAAGCATCCTGGTACCGGTAAATCTGCATGCTCAGTGAGTCGATTTCGGTGAGCGCATCCAGCTGCACGGTAACGCCCATGTGCTCGCCCTGCGTCGCCTGCCACGACCCGTCCCGAAAATCTGCTGAGCCCAATCGCCCATCCGCCAAGCCCTGCTCGCCCCGTCCTGGGTAGTATGCGTTGATTTCGTGAGCCAACTCAACCGGTCTAAATGCACCGACGTGACCGGCCAAGGGAAAAGCCAACGGGTCACCCATCGATACGCCTTTGCGCGACAGCGCCACCCGCAATTCGCCCTCACCCTGGACCTCATGGGTTGCCTCCAGGCCAATGGCACGGGCCGTTGTTTCACCGCCAAAAGTCACAAATTCTCCCGTGCCTCCAACCCCCGACATGGCCGGAACGAGTTGAACGCGCAGGCCGTTGGGGGCAGTGCCCTGCTCCCATTGAAGCGCCATGGGAACCGTTTCCCATCCGTATGCCACCTCCCAGGCATCGAGCCGGGTGTAATGGGATTCCATGCGCGCTTGAAAATCCGGCCAATCGCGGGTGGATGGCGGGCTCCAGAGCACCTCAGACATCGCCACGAGGCGTGGATACACCTTGGATTCAACGAGGTGTTGTGGTGCGCGTTCGCTCCACATGTTGCACTCCCCACCGAGGATGCGGCCGCTCCCCTCGAGACCTTCTGGCTCGAGCTCAAACCCATAGACCTCCTCGAGGTCTGTGGATTCCACGGGGTAGTCAAAATAGCAATGCGACGTCGGCGACATGATGGCATAATGGCCCATGGCCACGGCATCGCGGCCGCCGTCCATGCCGCGCCACGACTGCACAGTCGCCCCGTCGGGCAAGCCGCCTTCGAGGATTTCATCCCAACCGATCATTTTGCGCCCGCGGGCTTCGAGGTACCGACCGATCTCGCCAATGAACCACGACTGCAATTCATGCGCGTCGTGCAGGCCTTCGTCGGCGATGCGTTTTTGGCATTTGGGGCATTGCTCCCACCGCACTTTGGGCGCCTCATCGCCTCCGATGTGGATGTATTCAGAAGGAAAAAGCTCCATCACTTCGTCCAACACGGTTTTCAAAAACGCCAACGTCGTGTCCTGCCCCGCGCAGTAGATGTCCTTGAACACGCCCCAGTCGTGCGGTACCTCCATTGCCTCGCCGGTGCACCCCAACCACGGGTAGGCGGCCAATGCGGCACGGCTGTGGCCCGGGAGTTCGATTTCGGGAATGACCTCGATGTGGCGCTGGGCTGCGTAGGCGACGATGTCGCGGATTTGCTCTTTGGTGTAAACCCCGCCGTGCTGGCTGCCGTCCGCCTCCGTCCGCCATGCACCCTTTTGGGTCAATTCAGGATAGGCATCAATTTCAACGCGCCACCCTTGGTCTTCCGTCAGGTGCCAATGCAGCACGCTCATTTTGTGCAAGGCAAGTAGGTCAATCGTGCGCTTGACAAATTCTGGTTCCATGAAATGCCGGCAACAATCCAGCAGCAAGCCCCGGTGGGCAAACCTCGGCGCATCAGCAAGGTCTCCGCACGGCAAGGCGCCATCACTCGTCAGCGCCAAAGAACGCAACGTGGTCAATCCGTGAAACACCCCGTGCGTTGAGCCGGCTTTGATGGTGATGCCATCCGGTCGAATGGCAAGCGCGTACGCCTCGGGTTCCATACCGGGCACCTGCTCTGCGATGACCGACACGGCCTCTGCTTCCTGTCCATCCGAATCAGCCTTGAGCCAATCCGACCAAAAACCCCGTTCCTGTTGCCATTCCGCTGGCACTTCCAGTTCCCACGCTCCAGAGATGGCACAGGTGTTTTGCCCGGGATTCCAGCTTGTTGGATGCGGAATGAGGTCCAATGAAGGCGTTTCTGCGACCGGAGCACAAGCTCCTAAGAAGAGG
>CALGDB010000078.1 GCA_937884175.1 uncultured Flavobacteriales bacterium | reverse complement strand
TGGGGACGGATGTACGGTCAATGAACCGAATTTAGAGGTGATTACGGTCCACCCTGAGCCGTTTTCCCTCTTTGAAATGGTCCCATACGACGCTGGGTCAGAGCCTGACATTCCTTCATCCTTGAACACCCAATGGACGTTCTTGAACCTGTCCAACGATAATACATTGAATTACTGGCAATTTGGCGATGGCGCGGTGAGCACGGAGGTGAGCCCAATCCACAAATACAATGATCCGGGAGTTTACGGTGTGAGCTTGCTCGTGACCAATGACTTTGGATGCACGAGCACCCATTCGGAGTGGGTGGTAATCGAAGAGCAAACGCTCGTTTATGTTCCCAACTCATTTACACCTGGAGGCGTGACTTCCAAACCGGATGGGTTGAACGATGCGTTCCGCGCCGAGTTCCGGAATTACGAGTTGATCACCGATTACAGCCTGCAAATTTTCGACCGATGGGGCGAGCTGATATGGGAGTCCTCAGACCCTGAGGAGTTCTGGCGAGGCAATGTGCGCCGAGACGGCTACGAGTCGGAGCACTTCGTAAAACTTGACGTCTATACGTGGAAAATTCGGTACTCGTCCATCGCGATGAAAGGGACGCACCGCGAACTTACCGGACATGTGACCATCGTGCGATAGTCCCTCACCGCACCAAACTCACTGTACCTTGCCGGACCACCGGATACCCCAATTGGTCCCGGTACGTGACCTTCCACAGGTACAGACCATTCGGCGCGTAGTGCGTGCCGCCGTCGCTTTCCCCCAACCACGGGCGCTCAGGATCATCGGTGGACCAGATGAGGTCACCCCAACGGTTACGCACCTCGAGGTCGTAGGATGTGACGCCCAAGGCGGTGGGCAGCCACACGTCGTTGAGGCCATCCTGGTCGGGGGTGAAGGCCGAGGGCGCGTGGAAGATGGTGCCGTTGACAACTACCTCGCCCCAGGCCGTGGCCGTGCAGCCGTAGGGGCTGGTGACTGTTTGGATGACCTCGAATGTGCCGCCGTCGCTGAAGATGTACTGGCCGTTGGGTTGGCCTAGGCTGCCGCCGTCGCTCATCCAATAGGTCACCGTCGAGGAAGATTGCGCAAGCGACTCAATTTCAACCACCGGTTCCAACAACTCGACAACCTGCGGAGAAATGGTAAATCCGGCCTGTGGAGTGGGGTAGACCGTCACGGCGTCCTCGAAGACGAACGAGATGGTTGCTGGGCAATTGCCGGTCGAGACGGCGCTGACGGTGACATCGTAGCTGCCGGGCAGTTCGTACACGTGCAAAGGCATATCCTGAATGCTGGAAGCGCCATCGCCATAGGACCAAGCGTAGTCGAGTTCACCTGTGGGCGCGGCATCGGCCAAGGTCACCGACAGCGGTACGCACCCTGCGGCCGGCCACACCTCTATGTCAAACGCACTGAGGTCTGGTGGCAATTCAATGAAGATCGAATCGACCACAGAGGCGGCGCAACCAATTTCGTTGATCGTTAATTCGACTTGGTGCCAACCGCCGCTCCCGAAGGCAATGTCGCTCACGCCCACGCCAGTAGCAGACGGAGGTGAGGCCTGCTCAAACGACCAGGTATAGACGGCGCCAGAGAATTGCGCGCCGGCGCCCACAAAATCGAAGCTGTTGCCTTCGAGGCATTGTTGGCCAGGCGGGTCGAACGAGGGTGTGGGCTCGTGAACCAGCAATTCGTAATCAGCCGATTGCAGCAGGCATTCCAACCCGGTGAAGGTCACCTCCAACAGGTAGTTGCCGGCATCGCCAAACTCCGCATCGGCGATGTAAGCAGTGGCCGTGTTGGCGCTGAAGCTGTTGGGGCCGGTCCAGGTGTAGTTGGCGAGCGATTGGGCAAGCGGGTTGTTTTCGAACTGCGGGACTTCGAGCGCGACGTTATCGCCGAGGCAGGTCGTGCCCACTGGCTCGATGGCTACGGGCGGACAAACACCGGTCTGCACCTCGAGCACCGTCACCTCATCCACGGGGCAGCCGTTGGCATCTACCAAGGCGCTGGCGCCATCGTTGAACTGCACGTTTCCTGAGATGTCGCCTTCTCCGTATATGTAGGCGGCGCCGGTCAGCGTGCCGTCGCACTGCAGAAGCAGGCAGTCGTCGGTTAGTTCGACCTGGAACTTGAAGGCGACGCTGTCTTGGCCGAACGGATCGTTCGTGAGGAGTCCGCCGTCCAATGCGTTCGCACCAGCCCCGACCCGAACCCGGACGAGTTCATCGGCGACCAAATATTCCCCCTCGTCGTCGCCCGTGCCGTCCGTCATCCAACCGGTTTGTGGTCCGGCCACCCACTCGAGGCTGCCGGAGACGAAGGAGGTCCGGAGGTCGAGCCCCATTTCCATGTAAACGTCGACGGCCGCGTCGGAGCCGAGGTTTTTGCCCACAACGGTGTACTCGAGAATGTCCCCGGGTTCAGCGATGCCGCCGTTGACGTCCTCGATAAAAACGGTTGCCCGAAGGTCCGGTTCGTACACATCAATGACGGAAGTGATTACCTGGACCGTGATGGATTCGCCACCCGTAGTGACGCGAATTTCGGCGTCAGTGGCGTTGTTGGTCAGGAAGTCGTAGTCGCTGTTATCAGGAACGAAGACGTTGGCGTCGTGGCCCAACGTGTTGTTGAAGGCCGGCTCTCGCCACGGATTCATCACGCCATTCGTGCTGTGGGTACTGTTGAAGACGTTATCGATGTCATGGGTGGCATCGGAGATGTATTCAAAGTTGCCTGCACCGTCAAAGCCGAGTTGGTCTCCTCCTTCACCGCGGTCGCCGTCGTAGGCCACAACTCCAAGCTGCAGGTCGACCGGTCCAAAAGGTGGCGTCAAGAAGCCAGAAATGGGTACGTCCACCGTGCTGTTATCGCCGCCGCCGCCCCAACCGGCAGTAATAATCGCCAATCCGTCAAAAACGGTCAAGTTGCGCATAGGCTCCAGGGCGTCTTGGTACACGATTACGAGTACCCAACCGCCCCAGGATGAGTTGTTTTCTGTTGCGATTACATTAGCCACAGTGTATCGGGCGTTGACCGGGTTACTGGCCACCCAATCCGTGATGTCGGTGAAGCAGCAATAGTTGTCCACGCCGGAGGCGTCGAATTCCCATTCGCCTTCTGCCTCGATGTCGATGTAGGGATCCGTGTCGCTGGCGCGAATTTTGACTTGGTCGCGAAGGTCCTCATTGGGAACGAAGCCGTTGCCTAAGCGACCCGCCCAATAAAGGCCAGCGAAGCTGATTTCGGCGCAGGCTCCGAGGCTCAAACTGTCCGAGGAGGAGCACCACGTGTTCGGATTGTCATCCCCGTCGTAGTACTGCATGTTGTGATTGTTGTTGTTGGATTGTGGGAATTCAAACGGAAGGGCCTGCTGTGCTTCGGTACAGTTGAAGCTGTCTCCGCAGGACATGGTGGTGTTGGCGAGGAATTGGATGCCACCATTTTGTTGCGCTTGAAATCGGATATCAAAATCTTCCACGACTTGGGCATAGGTTGGCTCTATTGAAGCTGCAAGCAGGCTTGCCAAGGCATAGAAGAGTTGTAAGTTTCTGTTCATGGCTTGCACATATGCATAACCACTAAAATAGGCACGAGGTTGTCGTAAGAAGACGATAATTCGATAAACAATACAACGGAGCGAAACAAAACAGCTTGTCAAGTCGTACTTTTGTTATTGCACTGCGTTAAGCGCTTTCGCTGTTCTTTGAACTATGGGGCTGATTTTGGATTTGACAGCAAGATGACAAATCGGGTAAGCATGTCGAGCACTTGTTAGCACAGCTCGTTAAACCTGAACTTTCAAGTCAGAAATGACAACACTTCCTACGCGCTCGCGGCCTAATCGACTCAGTCGGTTCGCCTAATTTACGTCACCAGGTGACGGAACGAGCTATCCCGAAGCAACGTACGGACCCTTCCGCGGCTTCAATGGGGTATCAGGTAAATGGGACTAGTTAAGGGTGGGTCCGACACCCGGCGCGAAATGTACTGGACTAAGCCGCCAGGTGGATTGTCTGTGATCAGCCTCCGGTCGAAAACCAGTTGCAGAATAAGCATGTAGAAAGCACGGTTCGTCCTTGTTTGGACGCGGGTTCGACTCCCGCCAGCTCCACCTAAAGGAATGTGAAAAAGAAGCCCGTGAGCCCAGTGTTCGCGGGCTTTTTTGT
>CALGDB010000077.1 GCA_937884175.1 uncultured Flavobacteriales bacterium | reverse complement strand
CCGTATTCCTCCTCGGCTTGGCAGCATTGCTGCTTGTGCATTGCGGCAGTGAACCTACTGCCCCGCGCTCAACCCCCAAACCGACCGAAATCCAAAAAGCCCGCATCGCAGCGCCGGCATTCGATGCCGATTCCGCCTACGCCTACATCGCTCAACAAGTCGCATTTGGTCCGCGCGTCCCGAACACCCCTGAGCATGTCGCTTGTGGGGATTGGCTCTCCCGTGAATTGACCCGGCATGGCGCCGATGTCATCGAACAGCCTGGCTTGGTTCGGGCGTACGACGGAACCATTCTGCGCATCCGCAACTTCATCGGCCAGTTCCGACCGGAGAACCGGGAACGCATCTTGCTTTTTGCTCATTGGGACACGCGTCCCTTCGCCGATAAGGATACGCTGCGCATGCGCGAACCCATCGATGGTGCCAATGATGGGGGTTCGGGCGTGGGCGTGCTGCTGGAAATTACGCGCCTCCTTGGAGCGGATTCGACGTTGGACGTGGGCGTGGACATCGTCTTCTTCGATGCCGAGGATTACGGCACCCCCGAGTGGGGTGAGAAAAGCCAAAACTCCGCCTTGACATGGTGCCTCGGCAGCCAATACTGGGCCAATCAGCCGCACCGCATCGGGTACAACGCCAAGTACGGAATCCTCCTAGACATGGTGGGTGCTAAAGGCGCAGTCTTCAATAAAGAAGGCACCTCCATGGCATATGCACCAGCGGTCGTCAAGCGCCTGTGGGAGTCCGCCGAGCGCTTAGGGTACGGCGACTATTTCAAACGAGACGTGACGCCTGAAACCATCGACGATAACCTGTTCGTCTCGGAGTTCGCCGGAATTCCATCGGCCAACATCGTTCATTACCAGGTGCAAGTGCTGCCGATGGGCTATGGCCCCTTCCACCACACCCATGCCGATAACCTGTCCATCATCAGCACCGCGACCCTCGAGGCCGTCGGCAACACGGTCCTCGACGTCGTTTGGAACGACTGATTCCCGAGGCCTGTTTATGCGCCCATTCGTGTGAACAATTAGGAGGGTGCTTCAGCGACAAGACGCGACCAGCCCGTAGTTTGGTTCCATGATGCGCAGGCCCTTCATTTCGAACCGCTGCTCAGCTTTCTACCGAAGGGCGGCCATCCTGCTGCTCGCCGCAGGGATTTGGATTGCAGGGGGATTACCTGCTGCCGCGAACGACGAGGCTGCGCAAGCGGTGACAACGGACTCTTCCATCGAGGAGGCCGACCTCATGCTCGACCGCGGAGATTCCCTGCTTACCCTCAACAAACCGGTTGCAGCCTTGTCCATGTACCGCGGGGCCGTCGAGCGCACGTTTGACCCTTGTCAGCAAGCCCGTGCGCAGGTTGGAATTGCGCAGATTTACAAGGACAGCAACAATCCCAATCTGGCGTTAGCTGCACTCGAACAGGCGCAACGTGGGTTCTTAGCGTGCGAAGCAGAACTGCGAACGCGCATCGTTGTGCAAGCCGCCGACCTCTGGTTACAACTGCATTTTGAAGACCGAGCCATAGAGCTCATTCAACGTGAACTCGACCTCAATCCGGGATGCACCCAGTTGAATTCCAAACTCGCCGATCTCTGGTTTACGGGCGGATATTGGGAAAAAGCCCGTGCCCAATACACCGAGTGCATTCGCCTCTGTCCCAAACAAGCCCATGACCTGCGTGCCGATTGGATCGGTGCGATCATCCAAATCGACGGCGTTCAAGGCCGGGCACCCGGGGACTCCCTCCGTGATCAATTTGAGCAGGAGGCAGCCTTTCTGGCCCCTTCCGTGGCTCAAGGGTTTCGCGAACAAATTCACCTCGTCCTCTCGATGCAGGGGTTGCACATGGCGGCGCTGCAATGGGCGCAAACCATCTTGGACGGAACGCCTGCCACCGATGCGGTACGTTTTGCTGTAGCTCACCTGCGAACAGCGAACAGCGCGCAGTTTGCTCACCGTCCGCTCGACGCCTTGATTGGCTACCACGAGGCCATCAAGTCCGCTCGGATTGCAGGCGATCTAACGTTGCTTTCGGAAGCACTGCGCCAGAAAGGACTCTTCGAAAAAGACCGGGGCAATCACGAAGAAGCCCTGCAGGCCTTCATTGAGTTAGATGAAATCCAATCAGAACGCCTTGCCCGCCAGTCGCAATCATCTGGGCGGGAGGCAAGGCAATTCGAAGAGCAGGTGCTCCCGGCCATGGATCCGTTCGACGTGGCGGCATTCGAACTCGAACGCGCGCAATCCTCTCCTTACCGGTCAACCAGTTGGCCTTGGATTGCGGGAATTCTTGCCATTGGTATCATCGCATACGCACGGCAACAGCGCTACCTCCGTTCAGCCCTTCACAAAGAGCGCCGGCGGATCATACGCCTGCGGTCATTGGTTCCCGCCGACCGCCTGCCAGGCTCTTCGCCCAAAACGGTCCAAAGCGAAGTCGAATTGGGCACGAGCAGCTTGATGCCAAGCGGTGAATTCATCCAAACCGGCGACGGCGACGCGCGATCCCAATCGATTCAGGCGTTCTTGAACGAATTGGACGCCGACTTGCAGAACCGCATTCAATTCAACATCAATGAGGACGTTCAATTCAGCATCGGCCCTGAAGTTCGGGTGGTGTTGCGCAACCTGCTCAAGGGACTGGTGGACCTCACAGCGGAGGACCGACCCCTTGCATTGGGTGTCGAGGTTACGGCAAAATCCCATTGGGTGCTGCAGGTAGATAGCCAGCACACCGGTGCCTCAAAGGCGTTCGAAGGGCTCTTCTATGGCAAGGATGCATTGGCATCGTCTCGCTGGAATGAGCTGCATGCCCAGCTCCGCAAACTTGCCGGGCAAATCAACATCGAGCGGCTTTCCCCCCTCGAAGAACGGCTCACGTTAACATTGCCTTACCTGTAGGGCTGCGGACTACCACTCACCTTGAAACTGCTCCAAGAAGCGCATGTCGCTATCGAAGAATGCGCGCAGGTCTCCAATTTGATACTTCAGCATGGTGATGCGCTCCACCCCCATGCCGAAAGCGAAGCCGG
>CALGDB010000076.1 GCA_937884175.1 uncultured Flavobacteriales bacterium | reverse complement strand
TCGATGGATGGGAAGCTGGTACATACGCTGTGCGCATCAATGATGGCGCACGCACGGCAACACAATTGTTTCTGGTTGATTGATTCTCAGACCGGTTGACTGGCAGCGGGCCGGCCCTCAGGGTTGGCCCGCTTTTTTTTTTACACCAAATCGGCCAAGGCCTCGTCGAGGTCCGTGTATTGAAAAGCGAATCCGTCAGTCGTGATGCGCTCCGCGGCCACTCGCTGCGAGGAAAGCACAATGGAGGCCATTTCGCCATAGACGAGCTTCAAGGCAAGTGGCGGCACGCGCGGCGCCCAAAAAGGCCGATGGCACGCTTTGGCAATTGCTTGAGAAAGAGCCTTGTTGGTCACAGGCTGAGGTGCCACCACATTGTACGCGCCTGCAGCCTTCGGTTCGTTGAGGGCCCATGAAAACGCACGTTGCACATCGATTTCGTGCACCCAGGATTGCCACTGTTCGCCACTGCCCACGGCTGATCCAAGTCCGAGTTGAAAGATGGGCAACAGCTTGCCCAGCATCCCGCCGCGGGGCGATAATACCAAACCAATGCGCAGGGACACCGTACGCAATCCGAGTGCCCCGAGCTCGGCCACGCCGGACTCCCATGCGCGAACGACGTCGGCCAGAAAACCCTGATCCGCGGGGCTCTCCTCGTCATTCCAATCCTGCCCACTGGGGTAGAGACCAATGGCACTCGCGCCAACGCAAACCGCCGGCCGCTCGTCCTCCGGAAGCGCGGCAATTGCTCGGGCCAGGAGTGCCGTCGACTGGGTGCGACTGTTGAGGATGGCCTGCTTGGCAGTGGCCGTCCAGCGTTGAGCGACCGGAGCACCAGCGAGATGCAGAATTCCACTCACGTTGGTCACGGCGTCCGGGGCGATTTCCATGGTACTTGGGTTCCACCGCACGAACTCGAGCAACGGGTTCGCGCTGGGTTGTGGGTTGCGGGTCAGCACCTTGACAGGCTGGTTCTGACGCACCAACGCGTCGACAATGGGTTGGCCGATCAAACCTGTTCCCCCTGTGACGAGAATGAATCTCTTCATAGAAATCAAACAAGCCGCGGTGGCTATTTGTTGTAATTTCGAAGAAGAACTCCCTGCCATGCTGACCTCGTTTTTTACCTGCACATTAAGTGTTTTACGTCACGTTCAAACCGGCACCTTAATCGCCGGTATTTTAGTTGTCACTGGTACCACCTGTTGTTCTGTTGTTGCTTGGGGCCAAACCCCCTGCGAGGGAGGTTATGCCGATGGATTTCCGTGTGACAGAATGACGCTGTTGTCCTCGATGAGCAATGCCGAATTAAATGGAACGGGCGCCAATGACGTCTGGGGCTGGACCGACCCGGTGACGGGCGTGGAGTATGCTTTGGTGGGTGAGCGTCAAGGCTTGGCCATAGTCGATTTGAGTGACCCGACAGCGCCCTTCTTAGCGGCTTTTATGCCAACGCAGACCATTTCGAGCACATGGCGTGACATGAAAGTCTACGACGACCATGCCTACGTCGTGTCCGAGGCCAATGGACATGGATTGCAGGTCTTGGATTTGAATCAACTGCGGGAATTATCGCAGTTCCCTGCGACCTTGGAGCCGACCAACTGGCTAGACACCTTTTCTGACGCACACAACGTTGTCATCGACGAAGGATCTGGGCTGCTTTACGCCGTGGGTACTAATCTTGCCGGTGGCGGTATCGTAGCGTTTGATCTATCAGATCCGGCATCGCCGATTTTGGTCGGGGATTACAGCGAGGCAGGATACACGCACGACGCGCAAGGAGTTTTCTACAATGGGCCCGATAGCGACTTTGCTGGTAAATCCATCATATTCGGAGCCAACGCCAACAAGATTGCCATCTTGGATGCCACGGATCCGAGCGACATTGCCACGGTGAGCATCACGAATTATGATTATTCTTACACCCACCAATGCTGGTTGACCGAGGATCACAAATACTTGCTGCTCGGCGATGAACTCGATGAGCAGAACCAGGGGATAAACACGCGAACCTTGATTTTTGATGTTCAGGACCTGAGTGATCCAGTGTTGATTGGTGAACATTTTTCGGATTTAACAGCTATCGATCACAATCAATATGTGGTTGGGAATTTGCTCTTCCAAGCCAATTATAGCGCTGGCTTACGGATGCTATCGTTGACAGATGTCGCCGCTGGAGAATTGACTGAAATAGGATATTTTGATGTCGACCCCATGACCGACGCGGCACAGTGCACAGGTTCTTGGTCAACATATCCTTACTTCGAGTCTGGTACTGTGGTTGTCACATCTATTGAAGATGGCATATACGTCGTTCGTCCGAAATTCATCGATGTCGAAGTGGTGAATCCATTAATCTGTCAAGGGGAGGATTTGTTCGTGTACATCGAATTACTGTCCGGACTCTTGCCACCTTTTGAGTTAAGTATCCCTAATCTGCCTACTGGAGCGAACGTGGAGAACTTTCAATTCGAGTTAGATGAGCCGGGTAGTTTCGTTTGCACGGTGACGGGTCTGACTGAGTGGACTGGAGATCAATCGCTGACTGTGCAGGTGGATTCGCCGCTTAATCAAGTCAGGGAATCGTTTGAGTTCTCACTCGAGCCTAGTACTATCTGGTACGCCGATGCGGATGGAGACGGCTACGGCGATACCGCTGTGACTACCTTGGCGTGCTCTGAGCCTGTGGGGTACACATCGGATGCAACCGATTGCAACGACGCCTCGGCTGTGGTATACCCAGGTGCACCTGGCACTGAACAGGGGCTGGACAACAACTGCGATGGGTTCATCACTGGAAATGAGGAAGTGGGGTGTCCGGGCGACTTCAATTCCGATGGTGTTATCTCCGTGGCCGACCTGCTGATCTACCTCGGGGAATTCGGATGCGAGGAGAATTGCACGGCTGACTTTGACCTGGACGGGCTGGTCAACATCGCGGATTTGCTGGGTTTTCTGTCCGTCTTCGGGGTGTCGTGTTCCAATTGAGTGGGGCGTCAGACCGGCTCCGTCTGGTGTTCGACCATGCGGGCGTAGAGTCCACCGGCCTTGGCTAAATCGCTTGGCGCACCAGATTCCACGACCCGTCCCGCATCGAGCACCACCACCTGATCGGCACCGCGGATGCTGCTGATGCGGTGCGATATGAGCAGGACGGCTGTTTCGTTTCCGCGTTCGCGGATGGACTTGAGGATGACCTCTTCGGTTTCCGTATCCACCGCGGAAAGGCAGTCGTCCAAGATTAGCAAAGGCGGCTTTCTCAAAAATGCCCTGGCAATTGAGATGCGCTGCTTCTGCCCGCCGCTGAGGTTAACTCCACGTTCACCCAGTACGGTTTCGTAGCCGTTTTCGAACCCTTCGATGTTGTGCGCAACGTGTGCATCGACTGCTGCGCCTTTGATGGATGCCAAATCCGCCTCTTCGTCCGCCAATCCAAAGGCGATGTTGCCCGCTATGGAATCAGAGAACAAGAACACGTCCTGCGGGACGTAGCCCGTCAAGCGTCGAAAGGCGTCCAGGTTCCATTCGCTCAACGACCGCCCATTGAGTTTCACCTGTCCTGAAGAAGGGTCCACAATGCGCATGGCCAGTTGAGCGATGGTGGACTTGCCGCTGCCGGTGCGTCCGGTGACGGCCACAACCTGACCAGGCTGCACCGAGAAGCTGACCTCTTGCAGAGCCTCGATTCCAGTCTCGGGATACCGGTAACTAACGCTGTCAAACACCAATGATTCCAACGCGCTCGAGTGGGCTGACTCGGAGGTCGCTGGCGATTGTATGAGGGGTTCGGCTTGCATGAAGTCGTTGATGCGTTCCATGGAGGCTTCCGCTTTTTGCACCAGAGAAGTGACCCAACCGACCGACGCAAAGGGCCACGTCAACAGGTTGACGTAAAAGACAAATTGGAAGATGTGCCCCACTTCCAACTCGCCGGCGATGACCCGTTGACCACCGATGTAGATGGTCAAAATGGTACTCAGGCCGACGAGCAGAACAATAATTGGCATGAACAGTGCTTCCGTCTTCACGAGATCCAGTGCACTCGCCTTGTAGCGATCGGCTTCTTTGGAAAAACGCGTTGCTGCGTCGTTTTCCCTTTGGAAAGACTTTAACACACGGATGCCGGCGATGTGCTGTTGAACGAACGTACTCAAGCCGCTTTGTTCCCGCTGCACCGCTTCGCTTTGCCGGTTGATTCGCGAGCTGACAAAGTAGATGCCTACGGACATAAGTGGCAGCGGCAGCAGGGCGTAGAGCGTCAGTTTCCAATCGATGTACACCATCACACTTACTACCAAAAGGATGAGTATGGTCAGGTTTAGGGTGTACATGATGGCCGGACCTAGGTACATCCGAACCTTGCTGACGTCCTCGCTGATTCGATTCATCAGATCGCCCGTGTCTTGCTCCTTGTAGAACGTTGCATCGAGGCGTTGGTATTGGTCGAATATGGTGCCTTTGAGGTCGTACTCGATACGCCGGGACATGACGATGATGGTCTGCCGGGTGAAGAAGAGAAAAATGCCTTTGAGCAGGTAGGCCAGCAGGAACAACCCAGCCTGCCAAAATGCGAGGCGCTTCATCCAAGCCAGTGCGTCTTGTTTACCATTCAGCACCGGGGCCCATTCTGCGACGCCTCCCCCGAACTGCGTACGAATCCATTCCAACGTGCGCGGGAATTCAGGGGCAGCGGCCTGCGCAAACACTTCGGTCTCCGATTGCCCTTCGCGCAAGGGGGCGAGGAACGCCTGGTCCACGGCTTTCATGGCGTTGACGCCCTCTCCGATGAGGCTCGGCGCATAGACCGCAAAGACGTTAGTGAATAAAATGAATACGATGCCGCCTAAAAGAAGGTGCGGGTATCTGGCGACGTAGGGATTCAGTTTCCAGAGCTCACGCATGCCGCATCAAAACTTGAAGTTCCAGGTAACCGATGGAATGATGGGGAACAAACTCACTTGGTTTGCCTGCAAATCCAACGTGCCTGTAGTCAAGTCTCCTTCATTGCTGAAGTAGATGAAGTAGGGGTTCAAACGGTTGTAGAGGTTGTACACGCCAAATGTCCAGCTGGATTCAGCACGAAGGTCGCGTTTTTTCTTGGATTTGGCGGGGTCCCGGGTGTAGGTCGCGCTGATGTCGGCCCGGTGATAGGGCGCCATGCGGTAACCGTTGCGTGAACCGTAGACGTCGGTAATGCGGCCTTCGAAAATGTAGCGCTGAACGGGAAGGGTGAGGGAGTTCCCTGTCGCGTAAACAAAGGCCCCGCCAAAGCGCCATTGCTTCGACAGGGTGTAGTCCAATACCACGCTTAAGTCGTGCCGGCGGTCGTATTTGGCGGGGAAAATCAACCCCATATTCAGGTCGTCAAATTGACGCTCGGTCTTGCTCCAGGTGTACCCAAGCCATCCGGTAAACTTGCCCTGGCGCTTTTTGAGGAAGATCTCCATCCCGTACGACCAGCCATCTCCAAAAACGAGGTTGTTGTCCACGTTGTCACCGATATTGTCTTCTGGGCTGGTGTTTTCGGCATAGGCCACGAGGTTTTCCAATTCCTTCCAATACCCCTCAATGGAAGCTTCCCAGTTCTTTTCTTTGCCTAAGGTCTTGAAGAAACCCAGGCTCACTTGGCGGCCCCATTGCGGTTTGACGCGGTCGGAACTGGGGATCCAGATGTCGCCGGGCAGCGAACTAGTGCCCAAGGATGTGAGGTGGACATACTGGTAGTTCTCGCTGTAGCCGGCTTTGATGCTGGATTGGGGACCAGTGTTCACCCGCAGCGCCAAGCGCGGCTCCCAGCCACCGTAGAATTGCACCAGTTCATCCGGGGCGAACTGTGTGGTGTCCTGGTTGTCTAGAATCGGGTACCGCGTGAACGGTCCCACGTGCCAGAACCCACTCCATCGCAGGCCGGCATGAAGGCGGACCTCTTCGGTGATGTCGAAGTCATCTTGCAGATACACTCCTCCCTCGTGGCTGAACGTCTGTTCTGACGTCCCCGTGTCGAACTCGGTGTCCCCGCTGCGTGCGTTGAAATCCGTTGGGATGAAGTCGTGGTGCACGTAGTCGATGCCGCCTTTTATCACGTGGCGCGGGTTGGGGTAGAAACTCCATTCGGTGCGACCGGCGAGGTCCTTGATGCCGCTTTCAAATCCGAATTCAAACTCCTCCTGTCCGGCGAGGAAGGAGAAGGTGTATTCGGAATAAGTTGCGCCCACATTGAGGAACATTCGGTCGTTCAGTATGCGGTTCCAACGCAAGGAACCCATGGAGTTGCCCCAGGGGATGGATGTGTTGAAACCGGCCTCTGCGCTGTTAAAGCTGAAAACGTCTTTGCCGAAGTATCCCGATAAAAACAGCTGGTCCCGGTCACTCAGGCGATAGTTGATTTTGGCGTTGAAATCATAGAAGAAATACCCCGTCCCCTCAAACGCCGAGCCCTTGGTGAACGGCCGCGTCAAGATGTCGAGGTAGGTTCTGCGTCCGGACAAAATCAAGCTGCACGTGTCCTTGATGATTGGCCCTTCCACGGTCAGCCGAGAGCTGATCAACCCCAAACCGCCCGTGGTCTTCCACTTTTTGGCGTTGCCTTCTTTCAGCCCGATGTTGAGCACGGAACTCACGCGACCGCCGTATTCCGCGGGCATGGACCCTTTGATGAGGTCGATGTTTTTGATGGCATCGGCGTTGAATACGCTGAAGAATCCAAACAAATGCGAGGCATTGTAAACCGTCGCGTCGTCGAGGAGAATGAGGTTCTGGTCCGGGCCACCGCCGCGGACGTAAAATCCGCTGTTACCCTCACCGGCGCTGGAAACACCAGGCAAGAATTGTAGTACTTTCAATATGTCAACTTCACCCAGCAGCGCGGGCAGGGCTTTGATCTGACCCACTTCAACGGATGCACGCCCCACGTCGGTGCTGGCGGTGTGATCTGTTCGTTCGCCGACCACTGTGGCCTCTTCAAATGCGATGACAGCCGGTTCGAGCCCGACGTTGTATACGGTCTGCCCGGCTGTGAGCCTAATTTCTTTGGTTTGGAAGCCGATGAAGCTCACAGCCACGGCGTTGGCATCATCGGTAAGGGTCAGGCTGTAGAAACCGTAGAGGTTGGTGAAAGTGCCTCGGCCGTTGTTGACCGGGACGACGCTGGCTCCAAGGATCTGTTCCCCGCTCGACGCATCCGTCACCGTGCCGCTGATGGTCCGCTGCGCGTTTCCTACACACGAGGCGAAAAGGATGCCCGAAGCGAGCAGGACACTGATTCGAAAAGAGCGGCTCATGATGCGTCAAAAGTATTGGGCACTGTGAGGCCCCTGCCTGGATAACAACTGGTTTTAGCATTTGTTGGACACTACCTTGTGCGGGGAATGAAAGCGCGACGACCATCCATGATTCATCCGGTGCTGTGGTGCGCCTTATTGGCTGCCTCTGCCGGATGCAATTCAACCGATTATGATGCGTCCAGTGTCTTCCGCTACAACGAAAGCGCCAACCTCACATCGCTCGACCCTGCGTTTGCACGCACCCTCGAACCGATTTGGGTAGTGGATCAACTGTACGACGGCTTGGTGGAATTGGATGCCAACTTGAACGTGCAGCCGCTCATAGCAGATTCCTACTACTCAGAGGAGGAGGGGACCAAGTGGGTGTTTGTCTTGCGCGATGACGTGCGTTTTGCAGCCCATCCCGATGTTCCCGGGTTGGCCACGGGGCGGCGACTCACGGCCCAAGATGTCGTGTTCAGCTTGAACCGGCTCCGTGACCCGCAGGTCGCCTCGAGCGGTCGTTGGATTTTGGATGCCCTCGACTCCTCAAGCGAAGGGGAGGGCTTGGTCGCACGCGGCGTGGACACGGTTGAGTTTAAACTCAAGCAGCCGTTTCCGCCATTTTTGGGCCTGCTTGCAACAGCGTACGCCAACGTGGTTGCCCCCGAGGCGGTCGAATACTTTGGCGCAGATTTCCGCCGGAATCCAGTGGGTTCGGGGCCGTTTAAATTGGCGTGGTGGTTGGAAGACGTGGCCTGCGTACTGCACCGGAACGAGGGCTACTGGGAGCGTGATGACGTCGGCGAGCAATTGCCGTACATGGATGCGGTTCATATTTCATTTGCCTCAGACATGGGAGCTGAATACCAGGGGCTGCTGCAAGGGAAATTTGACTTCATGAGTGGCCTGCACCCGGCGTATATGGAAGAAATGCTCGAATTTGATGGAACATTGCGTGAGGAACACGCCCCAACAGTACGCATGGAGACCACGCCGTTTTTGAAAACGGACTACATCGGGTTTTTTGTGGAGCCGAGCGAACAGGGCTGGTACCCTTTGCAGGACGAAGCCGTGCGCAACGCACTTTAGCTGGCCATTGACCGGGAGGGTATCGCTCGTTCGCTGCGGCGCGGGACCGTGGTTCCGACTCGCGATTTTGTACCGCCTGCCCTCGTGGGGCGTTCTGCCCCCAGACCC
>CALGDB010000075.1 GCA_937884175.1 uncultured Flavobacteriales bacterium | reverse complement strand
ATTCCGGCTGAACACCGGAAAGCGCAGGTCGTAGCAGACCTGCAGGAGGATGCGCCAACCCCGCCACTCGATGATTACCCGATCTTTGCCCGGGCCATAGGCGGCATCTTCTCCCGCTAAGGTGAACAAGTGCCGTTTGTCATAGAACTCGACCGGTCCGTTGGGCGGAACGAAAAAGCATCGGTTCACCGGATGGGCAATGGCTTCGTCCCGACATGACAAGCTGCCGATGACTGCGGCATCCCGGTCTTGGGCCCACTGCCTCATCGCTGCGAGGGGAGCTGGCCACTTGGCCTCGTCGTTCTGCCAACCCCTTGGAAGCACACAGGCATGTGTGCCCGGATCCATGGTGAAGCCAGTCGCCCACATTTCGGGAAGAACGATGAGGTCGCACGGTTCTTCGAGTGCGTCAATTTTCCGACCGATGGCTTCAGCGTTCGCGGTCGGATCTTCCCAAACAAGTGGGGTCTGAAGCGAGGCGACACGCAGGAGGGAGGCGCTGTTGTTCATCCGTTGGAGATGTTGAGCAGGCGTTCAATGCCTTGATCGATGGTGTCGTCGTTTTTCGCAAAGCAGATGCGCACCAATTTTTTATCGTGCCCACCTTCGGGGAAAAACGGAGAAAGCGGAATGAGGGCCAACCCTTCGTCACGAGTGCACCAATCAGCAGTCGTTGTTCGGTCGTCGCGGTCATCAAATGCCCCGTAGCCCAACAATTGAAAATACCCCCCCTCTGCGGGAGATACCTGCCATCGACTGCCTCTCAGTCCGTCGACCAGCAGGTCGCGTTTGGATTGGTAGAAGGACGCAAGTTCGGCGAGGTGGGCAGCGCCGGCTTCGCTGGTCAAAAAGGCGGCAATACCGGCTTGGAAAGGGGCGCCTGTGGAGAACACGTCGTACTGGTGAACCTTGCGGATTTCCCGAGTCAATGCTTCGGGGGCCGTCACGTAACCGATTTTCCAGCCGGTGCAATGCAGGATTTTGCCAAACGAAGCGAATACCAACGCGCGCTCCTGCAACCGCGGTTCATGGGTGACGCTGAGGACCTCACGTCCGTCATGGTGCATCGGTCCGTACACCTCGTCACTCACTACCAGCGCATTGGTGCCCTCGACCAGATCTGCAAGTCCTCGCAGATCCTCTCGGCTCCACGTTGAGCCGGTCGGGTTGTTGGGCACGTTGACGATTACCATGCGCATGGATTCGGTCCACGCCGCCTTCATGGCCGGTAGATCTAGCCGGTGTGTTTCCGCCTGAAGTGGCACGCAGACCAATCGGCCTCCCGCAAGTTCCACCGCTGGTTCGTACAGGTCATAGCAGGGCGTGAGAACCATCACATCATCGCCGGGATGGATGAGCGCCTGGACGGTGGCGAAGATGAGAGACGAAGCGCCAGCCCCTACGGTCACTTCAGTTTCGGAGTGGTAGCGAACACCGCTTCGCTGTTCGGCATCCTCCGCGATCCATTCGCAGAGACGTGCATCGCCCGTCATGGGAGCGTATTGGTTGCGCCCTTCTGCCATCGCATTCACGACTGCTTGCTGGAGGGGCCGCGGCGGCTGAAAATCGGGAAACCCTTGGCTCAT
>CALGDB010000074.1 GCA_937884175.1 uncultured Flavobacteriales bacterium | reverse complement strand
CCGAGCTGTCCCGAATCGAAGGCGTGCACGCCATGACGGACGTGACCGGATTCGGTTTACTGGGCCACTTGGTGGAAATGTGCGAGGGTTCGGGCTTGCAGGCTGAGTTAGATGTGGCGCATGTCCCGTTGCTGAGCGTTGAACGCCTGCGGCATTACCACGGCTTGGGCTGTGTGCCTGGTGGTTCCAAGCGCAACTGGGCGAGCTACGGGCACCATGTGGCGGAGGTGGAAGGGTTTGAGCGGGACGTACTGTGTGACCCGCAGACGAGCGGCGGATTGTTGGTTGCGGTGAGCCCGGATTATCTGGACGCCGTTGAGGCCATTTTGAAGAAAGCGGGATTGCCTGCGCAGGTCATCGGCAGCTTATCCGTGCACCAGGGTGGACGCTATATTTCGCTCTGACGTAAAAATTGGAGACAAAAAACCGCCGACTCAATTGAGCCGGCGGTCTGCATTTCAGGACTTTAAGGATTCTGTATTAGTCCTTGCCTACAGCTAAGCTATAGATGACCAATCCGAATCCGATTTTGTTGATGGCATCACCGATGTTGTAGACAACATCCATGTTGAGCCCGATTCCGTCAACGAAATCGTACCAACCGTCAGTGCCAATCATGTAACCGAGTGGGTAAATACCCCAACCGATCAAAACAAACTTACACAGAATGTTGTGTGCGCGCTGAACGCCAGCAGAAGACTTGTCAGCCAACGCTTTTGCTTCACCGAACATGATCAAGTATACAATGTAGAAGTAGGCAAGACCTGAAAATAAGCCCCACATTGCTGGGCCAGTTCCAGTGGTGTAGACTGCTTCTCCAAAGTATCCACAAACAAGCATCACGACAGATGCCCAGATTAATTTCCAAAGCAAACCTGTTTGGGCACCGGCTGCTTTCAAGATTAAGTAGAACTCAACGCACATCAACGGAACCGTCAAGGTCCAGTCAACATAACGGAAGAACGTTGGCGACTCGCCTACTTCTGCCCAGTAATCGCGCATGTAGTAGTAGTGTACAGCGGCAATGAATGTGATCAATCCGCTTACCAACAAAGAAGTTTTCCATTTTCCTTCTACCATATTGATTGAAAGGAAAAAGAATGCTGAAGCTGCCATCATAGCCATGCAGCCTACGAAGAACGTAAAGCCTACGTAGTCGTCTGCTGGCATTGCTTTAATCGCAGCAAGAATAAAAGAAGTCATGTGTTTGGGTTTTGGTTACAAATATGAATCGTGTCCTGAAAACATCCAATTAACATCTGCTAACAGATTTTGTTCGAGGCAAGTTATAAAATGTTAAACAGGCCCAAAAAAAAATACGTTAAAGTTGTGATTTTAAGCTGTTTATAAGTTCAAAAAGTTTGTGCGTCGGTAGGCCCATCACCGTAAAATAGGAGCCTTGCATCCCAGTGACACCGGCGAATCCGATCATATCTTGTACTCCGTACCCCCCTGCTTTGTCATAAGGTCGATAGCGATCGATGTAATGTTCAATCCACGCCCTTTCGAGGGGTCGAAATGTCACTTCACAGGTGTCGACGGCGGATTGAATTCCGGTTTTGATGGTGGTGACCGCAATGCCTGAGGCCACCGTATGCGTTTGACCGCTCAATCGCTCAAGCATCCTAATCGCTTCGTTTCGGTGTCCGGGCTTCTGAAAGACCTCGTCGCCGAGCAAGACGACCGTGTCGCCCGTGATAAGCAGGTCGTCTGGTCCCAATTCGTCCCAATACGCCTCGGCTTTCAACCGTGTGACATATTCCGCAATGGCAGGACCAGAGATCTCATCAGGGAACGATTCATCGACGTCTTTCAGCCAGGTTACCGGCTGGAGTTCAAGGCCCTTGACCAATTCTAACCGTCGAGGCGACTGACTTGCCAGGATGACGCGCTTTCCGTTCAAATGTGGGTACAGCATGGTGCAAAAATACCGGTTGCTACGCGCTCATCCTCCCAAAGGGCCGAATTACCTTTGCGGCTTCACCATGACGTCCATGCAGCATCAACGCATCCTCATCCTCGATTTCGGTTCCCAGTACACACAGCTCATCGCCCGCCGGGTGCGCGAGTTGAATGTCTACTCCGACATCATCCCATGGAACCGGTACGAAAGTGTTCCGGACGACGTGAAGGGCGTGATCTTAAGTGGTTCTCCGCACAGCGTACGCGACGAGGATGCGCCCCGCCCCGATCTATCCAACATGCTCGGAAACGTGCCGGTTTTGGGGGTGTGCTACGGAGCGCAATACCTTGCCCAAACCCATGGTGGATCGGTTGAAGCCTCGGACTCCCGTGAATACGGCCGCGCCAACCTCGCCCAAGTGGACGGATCCAACCCCTTGTTAAACGGTGTAGCTCAAGAATCGCAGGTGTGGATGAGTCACGGCGACACCATCATTAGCATCGGCGATCAGTTCGAAACCATTTGCAGCACTCGCGACGTCAAATTTGCGGGCTTCCGCGACGTGAATCGCCCCGTATGGGGGATTCAATTCCACCCGGAGGTGTGGCACAGCACCGACGGCCCTCAGCTGCTCAAAAACTTCGTAATCAACATCTGCGGATGTGATGGGGATTGGACTCCGGCCGGCTTTGCCGGCGAGACAGTGTCCAAGTTGCGTGATCAAATTGGAGACGACCAGGTCATCCTCGGATTGAGTGGCGGTGTCGATTCCACGGTGGCCGCAGCGCTGCTGCACCGGGCTATCGGTAAGCAGCTGCACTGCATTTTCGTTGACAACGGGCTGCTGCGCCAGCACGAATTCGAAGAGGTGTTGGCGAGCTACGAGGACATGGGATTGCAAGTAGAGGGTGTACGTGCCGGAGACCGATTCCTCTCGGCACTCGCAGGGGAATCCGATCCCGAGACTAAGCGCAAGGCCATAGGTAAGGTGTTCGTCGATGTGTTTGACGATGCGAGCAAGCAAGTGGAAAACGCCCATTGGCTCGCTCAAGGAACCATTTACCCGGATGTCATCGAAAGTGTGAGCGCGACCGGCGGTCCTTCTGCGACCATCAAGAGTCACCACAACGTTGGCGGACTTCCGGATTACATGAAACTGAAAGTGGTCGAGCCGCTGCGCCTGTTGTTCAAAGACGAGGTGCGCCGCGTGGGCAAGGAAATCGGAGTGAAGCAAGAAATTTTGGGTCGCCACCCGTTCCCAGGACCGGGCCTGGCCATCCGTATACTCGGCGACATTACCGCGGATAAAGTGCGCATCCTGCAAGATGTCGACCGCATTTGGATCGACGGCCTCAAAGAAGCCGGATTGTACGATGAGGTATGGCAGGCGGGCGCTATTTTGCTCCCTGTTCAAAGCGTCGGGGTGATGGGGGATGAACGCACGTACGAGCAGGCGGTGGCCTTGCGCGCGGTGACCTCAACCGATGGGATGACGGCGGATTGGTGCCATCTCCCGTACGATTTCTTGGCCAAGGTGTCCAACGACATAATCAACAAGGTGCACGGCGTAAATCGCGTGGTGTACGACATAAGCTCCAAGCCACCTGCGACTATCGAATGGGAATGATCCGGACGGCATGATTTGCATTCCCGCTGAAATACCCCGAGCATTGTGTGCCATCGACGATGAGTTAAAGGCCATCTGCCACAGCAATAATTCAGTGTGTATTTGGGTTTTCAACTCAACGGACGACCGCAACCGTTTTATCAAAAAAACGGCTGGAATGAAAAAAGATGAACGAACGGCCCACTACGATGCCCATTATGCGTAACCTACAATTGGTGCTATTGCTGTGCCTTGTGTCGGGCGTTCAACTCGCCACTGCCCAGTTAGAGTACACCGTTCTCCCTGGCGATACGTATGCCCGAATCGCACGGGCACACGACGTCACATTGACGGAGCTCCGTGAGGCCAATCCGAGGCGTGGAGAGGCCTTATCTCCCGGTGATGTGGTGCGCATTCCTCAGCCCATGCAGTTGGTGCGTGTTTTGGATGCGTCACAAGCAGGCGCCGAGCTGCACACCGTTGAGGCCGGTCAGACCCTGTACGCTATTGCCAACCTGTATGGCTTGGGAGTGGAACAGTTGGAGGCGTGGAACCCATCAGCTTCGCAGGGCTTGAGAATCGGCGACGTACTGGTGGTGGGGGCCGCCCCCGAACCAGCCAATCCCGCATCCCTTGGCGCACCCGTCGAGGCGTCCCAATCGCTCCCTGCTTTACGGCAGGACACGCTGCGGGCGCTGCTCATGTTACCATTCATGTTGGAAGCGGATACGGTAGACGGAGGAGGCTACAGCGCCAAGACGAACCGCCTGCGCGAAATCTCCTTGGAGTTCATGCACGGGGCAAAATGGGCTGCACAAGCACTGAGTGATTCTGGCTATACCATTGCATTACGCGTGGTCGATACCGAGCCGGATACGTTGGGGGGGCACCTGTGGGACATGGACGACCTGCAATGGGCGGATGTGGTGTTGGGCCCGTTGCGGAAGGCACCGCTGGATTCAGTCAATTCGTTATTGCAGAACTCCGAGGTGCCCCAATGGGTCTTGACGCCACAAAATTCGGCAGTATGGGAAAAGCATCCGCTGGCCTTTAGCATGGAACCCAATCCCTCGCCGGGCATGGAGGCCTTGGGGGCGCTTGCGGCACAGCAACACGCAGGAGATACGGTCATGATGCTCGAGACGCGTGGGGTGGACGCGGGGTTGGAACAGGCCTTTCGCCGGGGTTTTTTGAGCGCGGCAGCAGACAGCACCGTGCTGCAATCGGTGCCGGCGAACGCGCAGTTTGCTGAGGGCTTGATTGCGGAGTTGGACACGTCCAAAGTCAATCCGATCGCTATCCCGGTTGGAAAGTCAGCCCAGTCGCTGTACGCGTACGTGCAGACGGAATTGCAACTGGCGGACAGTTTCCCCGTGCACGTATACGGGCATCCGGATTCGCGGTCCTTTGAATTCCTCGAACGCCGCTACCTCGATCGTGCAGACTACACCTTGCCGGTTTCCGCGGGAACCCTTTGGAATGATTCCACGGTAGCGGGGCAGATTAAACAGTTCCGTGCGGCGCACGCGACGGATCCGTCGATTTATGGCTTCATCGCCTTCGATGCGATGGTAGAAAGCGCCCGTTGGCAAGGGTTGCCGTGGCCGTTGCCCGCGCAGGCGCATTTCAAATTGGATTGGCAATGGGATGAGGTCCGGGCGCGTTTCGTTAACGAGCACTGGTCCCTCGAGACCTTCGCGAACGGCGGTTGGGAGCCGGTGCGGTAGGATGCGTTAGATGCGGTTGTCCACCATGTTCACCCCAGGGAACTTACCCGGGTCGAACGTGAAGGTAGACGCAGGGACTTCCGCCTGGGGCTTGAATGAGTTCACGTCATAGGTGACGTCGGTGCCTTCGCGGCCTTTGACCACTGCACGGCGCAGCTCGAGGTCTTTCTCGTTGATGAACAACTGAATGGTGTGGAAGGGCTTTTCGTCGCCGGCCAGCGGGTACAAATTGATTTGCACCACCGATTCACCGTTCAAGTCAACCGTTCCTTTCCATTCGTTTTTGAAATCGTCTTCCCAAATTGTAAAGAGCTTAGAAGGATCCATACCTTCCTCCGACATCATTTCGGCATCGTCGACGTAGCAGTCGTTGACGGCTGGCTCGTAGGTCCAGATGGTCTTGCCGTCTGAGATGATAAGGTAGTCCCCGATGTCGAGGCTGTACTTGTTGCCGTCCACATAGATAGTGCCCGCTTGGGTGGCTTCAAAATCGCTCATCTTGTCGACCATGATCGACGTGTAGGTGGCCTCAATAGAGCCGTACGATTTTGCCTGTTCGCTCAATTTTCCCAACAAAGCGTTCGCATCCTGCGCCCATCCCAAGGTCGCATAACAAGCAGTCAACGTAACGGCAACAATAGATTTCATTCTGCGAAGATGCTTCATGTATCTCCCTTCTGCAATATCTGTTCCAAACTCATTTCATCGGGGACGAGCACTTTTCGCGCTTTGGATCCCTCAAACGGTCCGATGATGCCGGCATCTTCCAATTGGTCGATGATGCGGCCGGCGCGGTTGTAACCGATCTTGAGTTTGCGTTGCAGCAACGATGTCGAACCTTGTTGGTGCATTACGATGACCCGGGCGGCGTCTTCGAACATGTCGTCACGCTCGTCGTCGCTGATGTGCCCGGATTCACTACCTCCTTCGGGCGTGTACTCGGGGAGCAGGAAGGCGTCGGGGTAGCCCTGCTGGCTGCCAATGAACTCGCAGATCTCCTCTACCTCAGGGGTGTCGACAAAACCGCACTGGATGCGGATGAGGTCGTTGCCGGTGCTGAGGAGCATGTCGCCGCGGCCGATGAGTTGGTCGGCGCCTCCGGCATCGAGGATGGTGCGGGAATCGATTTTGGATGTGACCCGGAAGGCGATGCGCGCAGGGAAGTTGGCCTTGATGGTT
>CALGDB010000073.1 GCA_937884175.1 uncultured Flavobacteriales bacterium | reverse complement strand
TACAACACGCACTCCGTGAAGGTCAATGGCGATACCCAGTGGAGCTGGGAAATCATGCGCGAATGCGCGGACAATGCTTTGTACCCCCAGGGCGGTACGTGGATTTATGATCGGGCCGGTTGGTGCCCCGGTGCTGTGGTGGATACCAAGGATTTTGAATTGACACCGCTCGTGGCCGGTCAGGATGAATTCTCGGTGGATTACGACATCACCTATGACCCCGACGGGAACTACCGCTTTGAGGGTCAAATCGTCGCGTACGGCGATCCCAACATGGAATACGATGTGGAGATCAGCCAAATCCTCTCGCCTTCCGACGACAAGTTGGAATCCCGGTGGAACCCCATCTGTGAATCACCGACCGTTCGCATTCGCAACAACGGTTCCCAGCTGTTGACCTCTTGCCAATTTAGTTACAGCATAGAAGGCGGCGCCACGAACATGTACGAGTGGACGGGCAACTTGGCCTTCCTCGAGTCGGTGGAAGTGGAATTGCCGTACGACGATCCGACGTTGTACGAAGGAGACGATGAGGATTGAGTGCTGTTTGAAGTCGAAGTCAACCAGCCCAACGGCATGGTCGACGAGGAGCCGCGTAACAACAAAGCGAATTCCCGATTCCACCGCGTGCCGACGTGGTCGTATCCCGATTTGGATGACAACCGAATCATCGTGTGGACCAAGACCAACCAGGTGGCGTGGGAGACCTCCGTTGAGCTGCTCGACGCCGCCGGAAATGTGGTGTGGGAGCGCGGGTACCCCACGGCCAACACGACGTTCAAGGACACCCTGTCTCTGAACCAAGGTTGCTACCGCTTCACTGTTAACGATGTGGGCGATGATGGTCAGAGCTTCTGGGCCAACAGCGACGGTTCCGGGTACACGCGCCTGAAAAAAGTGGCCGGGGGGAACTTCATTAACTTCGAACCGGATTTCGGTCGGTACATCTCGCAAGCCTTCTTCTTCCAAACGAACTTGGTTGCAGTGGAGGAGGAGTTACCTGTTTCGCCTGCCTCGATGGTGGTGTTTCCGAACCCGTCAGACGGCGTTTTCCAGGTGTCCCTCAGTGGGCTTCAAGTTGGACAAGCGCTCGACTGGCAGTGCTACGACGCCATGGGCCGGCTCATCCAAACGGGCCAATGGCGCGTTCAATCCGGACTACTGCAAACCGTGGATCTATCAACGCTACCCGCTGGAACGTATGCCCTTGTCTGTTTTGATGAACGAGGTCAAAAGTTGAGCAAGTGGATTCAAAAACGGTGATCTTGAAGTTTACCCCCTAAAAAATTAGGGGGTGTTCGTAACATTTTGGTGTTTTTGGTGATTGACCCTATGAATTTAGGGGGTAATTTTGCCCAAAACCAAAACTGCCAAATGAGCATTTCGCGCCAAAAAGCCCTTGAAGACGTCCTAAAACGCACCCCACGCACGGTCGAGCGCCCGGACAACAAAATCTCTAATTACTACGGGGAGAACGTATTTAACCTCACCATGATGCGGGAGTACCTTACCGATGAGGCGAGCGACAGCATTGTGGATGCGATGGAAAACCATACCTCCATCAGCCGAGCGATCGCGGATCAGGTCGCGTCGGCCATGAAGGAATGGGCGATTTCGCGGGGTGCGACCCACTACACTCACTGGTTCCAGCCCCTCACAGGAGCGACCGCCGAAAAGCACGACAGCTTCATCACCCCAACTTCCGATGGCCGGGTGATTGAGAAATTTGACGGTTCGCTGCTGGTGCAACAGGAACCCGATGCCAGTTCGTTTCCGAATGGTGGCATTCGGAACACCTTTGAGGCGCGCGGTTACACACTCTGGGATCCCACATCGCCGGCGTTTGTTTGGGAAAACACCTTGTGCATCCCCACCATTTTCATCAGCTACACCGGCTTTGCACTAGACAACAAAACCCCGCTGCTGAAGGCACTGGCCAAAGTAGATGATGCGGCGACATCCGTGTGCCAATACTTCGACAAGAACATCACCAAGGTGGTGGCGACGTTGGGGTGGGAGCAGGAATACTTCTTGGTGGATAAGGCGCTACACGCCGCTCGCCCTGACCTGCAGCTGGCTGATCGCGCGCTGTTTGGTGCTGCGCCTGCCAAGGGACAGCAGCTCGACGATCACTATTTTGGCAGTATTCCTGCACGCGCCACGGCGTACATGAAGGAGTTTGAATTGGAGTGCCACAAGTTGGGTATCCCGGTGACGACGCGTCACAACGAGGTAGCGCCTAACCAGTTTGAGTGCGCACCTGTTTTTGAAGAAGCCAACCTCGCAAATGACCACAACCTCCTGCTCATGGAGGTGATGGAGCAGGTGGCCCGCAAGCACAACTTCCGGGTGCTCTTGCATGAAAAGCCCTACCCAGGGCTCAACGGCTCGGGCAAGCACAACAACTGGTCCCTCGGCACCAACACCGGGGTGAACTTGCTCAAGCCGGGCAACAACCCCAAGACAAACCTGCGGTTCCTGAC
>CALGDB010000072.1 GCA_937884175.1 uncultured Flavobacteriales bacterium | reverse complement strand
TGTTGATGGACGTGCATGGTGTGGTCCGATTCCGGTCGTGTGCCACCAGTGCGCTCCGCACAGCAGAAAACAGGGACCATGTCATCCAACTGGTGGCTGAGGCGTCAGGCATCGAGATTGAACTGATTCCCGGAAAAGAAGAGGCGGATTTGATCCTGAGCAACTTCGCGAACAACCGCTGGAGCGAAGAATCCAATTTGCTGTGCATCGACGTGGGCGGCGGTTCAACTGAGCTTTCGGTTTTGAAGCACGGTGTATGCACCGCGCGCAAGAGTTTTAAACTTGGCGCCGTTCGCATACTCAAGGATGCCGTGGACGCCGATGAGTGGAAACGGATCAAGAAGTTCATCGACAAGCAGGTGGAGCGAAAGGACCTGATCGTTGTCGGCACAGGTGGTAACATCAATCGTTACCACAAGGTGGCCCGAATCAAAAAAAGCAAACCACTGCCGCTCGAGACCCTCGAGAAGTGGGTCGAACGAATTAAAGAAGTACCCATACATGAGCGCTCGCAAACGTTCGGGTTCAAGCACAACCGGTCAGACGTGATTGTGCCTGCGGGCGTGGTCTACCGAAGCATCATGAGCTTAGCAGGTGCAGAGGAGATTTATGTCCCGAAGGTGGGGCTATCCGACGGTATCATCCTTCAGTTGGCTGAAGCCGACCAGTGAAGCGGAGAGCGAGAGTTACTTCAAATTTTCCGAAAGGAACTTATCCACCTGGAAGTAGCGCTTGGGCTTGAGGACAATTTGCCCCTCCTTGTCCAGCAGAAAATAGGTCGGAGTAGCCGTCACCTTGTATTCGGAAACGACGGGGCTGTTCCAAGCCTGAAGTTGGCTCACGTTGGGCCACTTCATGCCGTTGTCGTTAATGGCCTTTTCCCACGTGTTGCGGACTTGGTCTAAACTGACGCCGACGATTTCAAACCCTTTGTAGCCGTACTTAGAGTAAACGGGACCGAGGTTTGGAATTTCTTGTTCACACTTGTGGCACCACGATGCCCAGAACATGAGCAGCGTGTACTCGTTTTGGGCGCACGTCTCGTATAAATCGAGGGTGCCACCGTCCCACTTATCTATCTGGAAGTTGGGCGGAGTCTTGCCCAGTTGCAAATTGATGATGCCTTGGGCCCGGATGCGGATGGCGTCGCTCAAGTCCGCGCCGCAATCCTCATCAAAGATGTAGTTGTCCAAGATGTACTGGCAAATTGTCTCCTTGCCCGTATTGTAGAAGCCGTCCAACATGGTGTAGAGGACGCTTTCCAACGCCACCGGATTGGGCTCAAAGTGCGCCTTGACAATATCGATGCAGGCAAGGAAGCCGCTGTCTGTCCCGCCGCTGAACGTGCGCATCATGCTTTGGACCCGGTCGCTGATGGCCAAGGAACGCACGGCACTGTTGTCAAGCGGATCGATGTCCTCGAAGAACCGGCCTTGGTTATTGGGGTATTTGGGGTTCTTCCAACCGAGGTACTTGGCCAAGTAGGTGCCGGGGTATTGGTCCATTAGTGCGTGTTGCTGATCAACCAACTCGGCTTGCTTTTGTTTGATTTGCTCTTCGATGCGGGCGCGGAAGGCACCGGCGTCTTTGATGCTGCTACGGAGTTTGCGTACCTCGCTGTTGTTGGCATTCTCCATCGACTGGTAGGCAAACCACCCAGTATTTTCTGTTGAGTTACCTGCAGACTTGTTGGCCGACAAACGAGACGAATTGAACGTGAGTTCCACGTCTGGCTCGTCAGGGTTGAGGATGATATCGGTGGCGTTGGTTTCACCGTTGAGGCTGATTTTGTAAAACCCGCGGCTGACTTCGATTTCGCCAAAATCAAACCCGCGGTTCGAGAGGCGGGTTTTGGCTACCTCAATTGTGTTTCGGCCCTCTGATTCGTACAACGTGACCTCGCCGCCGGAAGGTTGATTGATAGTTCCGTGCACCCGAACCATGCCAGTCTTGTCGCCGCGGTTGGCATCGTCGATACCGTCCTTGTAGAGGGCTGAAATGGCGTCGGACTGCTGCGCCTCGGTTCCTGCTGGGGCGACATTCTCATTGGCGGTTGCAGAGGCTTTGTCCGCTTTGGGAACGGCGTCACTACAGGCCATCAAGACGGCTCCTGTCATCAAAATCGTTGTAAACGAAATCATTTTCATCGGGTGTGAGGTTTTGCTTCAAATTTAACAAGGGAAAGGCAAGAAGCCGAGGGAGAAGTCTTTTGTTGACGTATCTTCACTTTTTGCAGATTTCGAGAAATGGATAAAGGAACGGCACTTACATTGCTCGGTTTGAACGACACCATCGAGCAAGAAGAGATCATGGAACGACTCGATGCAGAGGCGTTTGCTGTGCGTGATCACTTCATGCGCCAACCCGTCATTCCGACCTTGTTTCGCTCACGTGTGAACCGGCTCGTGGAGTTGAGCGACGTGGGAAGGGTGTTGGATGTGAAGCCCCTTGGGGCACCGGTTGATTTGCCCATTTTGCTGCCTTCGGGTGAAAACTTTGTTCTGCTCGTGCGCAATCATGTCGAAAACATCCGTCGATTGCGCACGACCATGGCGGCCACATTGGACCCGGATGTCTTGGTGCGTTTTGGCAATACCCTATGCAATTTACAAGTGCGGTACATGGAGCAATTTTTGGCGCTTTCGCTGGACATTGCAGGAGAGGCCGTACATGAGATGCCGGTGCCAGCCCGCGAGGAAGCCGATTGGCAGCAGCTCTTGGAATCGATTGGTTCTTCGGAAAAATGGGCGGAAACGCTGATTGCCAAAGAGCGTGCCCGTATGGCTCAAATGCTCGAGCGCGAGGTCAGCTGATCATTCGCGTCCCAATGCCACAATCGGGTCGAGCCGTGCGGCCTGACGGGCCGGGTAATACCCGCTGATGAGGCTGGTGACCAAGGTCAACGCGACACCGGTCATCATCCACCCCCACGGCACCACAAACGGCGTATCCATTGCATAGGCAATGGCGTTACCGGCGATTACGCCAAGGGCAATTCCTACTGCACCCCCGAGTTGACCAATGATGATGACTTCTATGAGGAACTGCATCCGAATGGCGCGCGGCGAAGCGCCGAGGGCTTTGCGGGTGCCGATTTCCCGTGTGCGCTCCGACACGCTTACGAGCATGATGTTCATCAGGCCAATCCCTGCTCCGAACAGGGTGATGATACCGATGATGGAAGCTGCAGCTGTGATGCCTCCGATGGCCTCCTCCAAGGTTGAGACCATGCTGTTGCTCATGGATAAGTTGAAGGAGTGGTCTTCCCCCGGGCGATCCCGCCGGACTACACGCATGGCGCCCACAGCAGCTTCCGCCAATTCCAATACGTCTTCTGGACGGGGCGACTTGCACACGACGCGGTAGCTCCGCTGGTCGTCGGAGAATTGCTGACGAACACAGGGGATGGGAATGTAGCACTGGTTGTCTTGAGACATGCCAAACGCTTGGCCGCGGGATTCGAGCACGCCAATGATGGAGTAGCGCTGGGCGCCGATGGAAAATTCAGTACCGACCGGCTTCTCCCACTTTTTGAAGAGTTCTTTGACGAGGTCTGCGCCGATCACCGCGAGGCGGTTGGCCGATTGGGCTTCCTGACGGGTGAAATTCCGTCCGCGCTCAACAGAGTACCCACTGACATCGAAGTAGTTTTCTTCGATGCCCAGCACCTGAATGTTGGGGTTAGTCCGCTCCGTGCCTCGGGTCAACGTCGCTTGGGAGGTGCCGAAGATTGAGTAGGCGACGGTCAATTCTTCAGGGGCCTCTTCTGCGAAAGCTTGCGCCTCTTCGTAGGAAATGGGCTCACCCACAGTCACCCTTCGCCCTCGGTTCACGCCGGTCTCGGTTTTCTGAGTGAAGGTGAAAACGTCCGTGCCGAGGGAAGAGAACTGCTCAACCACATTGGCCTCCAACGAGGAGGTCGCCGTGGTCATGCTGATCAGGGCCATGATGCCCAGCCCGATGATACCAATGGTCAGGCCGGCGCGCAGCCGATTTCCTCGGATTGAACGCACCGCGATTTGGGCCATTTCAATAAGCAGTTCTCGTTTCATGTATTGCGAAAGTACTGCTTACCTTTGCGCTCCACTGAAAACCCACACCATGACTTTTGATTTGGACATGATCCGCTCCCATTACGAGCGCATCCCCGGTAGAATTGAGGCGGCACGAGGTGCTACAGGCAAGGCGCTGACCTTGGCAGAAAAAATCCTGTACAGCCACCTGTGGGAAGGCGATGCCTCCGGCACGTACCAGCGCGGAGCGGATTATGTGGATTTTGCACCCGACCGTGTCGCCATGCAGGACGCGACGGCGCAGATGGCGCTGCTGCAGTTCATGCAAGCCGGAAAGAAAGCGGCCGCTGTACCCTCGACGGTGCACTGCGATCACTTGATTCAAGCCAAGGTGCAGGCCGATTCCGATTTGCAAGAGGCCATCAACAAGAACAACGAGGTCTATAATTTCCTCGAGTCCGTTTCGAACAAATACGGCATCGGCTTCTGGAAGCCCGGTGCGGGCATCATCCACCAGGTGGTCCTCGAGAACTACGCCTTCCCGGGTGGCATGATGATCGGTACGGATTCGCACACGGTGAATGCCGGTGGATTGGGCATGGTGGCCGTGGGTGTCGGCGGTGCCGACGCCGTGGACGTGATGGCCGGCATGCCGTGGGAATTGAAGTTCCCCAACCTTATCGGGATCAAGCTCACAGGTCGTCTGTCCGGTTGGGCCTCTGCGAAAGACGTAATTCTGAAGGTGGCCGGTGTTCTCACTGTGAAAGGCGGCACCGGATGCATCGTGGAATACTTCGGAGACGGCGCGGAATCATTGAGCTGCACCGGTAAGGGCACTATCTGCAACATGGGCGCAGAGATCGGCGCAACCACCTCGACCTTTGGTTACGACGCGAGCATGAAGCGCTACCTTGAAGCGACCGGCCGCGAGGACCTTGCGGCCTTGGCCGACGGCATCAAGGAACACTTGACCGGCGACGCCGAGGTGTACGCCAATCCCGAACAGTACTTCGACCAAGTAATCGAAATCAACCTCAGCGAATTGGAGCCTCACCTGAACGGACCATTCACCCCAGATTTGGCCACGCCTATCAGCGAGATGAAGGCCGCGGCTGAAGCAAATGGCTGGCCGACGGAATTAGAATACGGCCTCATCGGTTCGTGCACCAACTCCAGCTACGAGGACATCAGTCGCTCGGCGAGCATTGCCAAGCAGGCGATTGAAAAGGGTATCAAGGCGAAAGCCACGCTTACCATCACGCCCGGTTCGGAGCAAGTGCGTTACACCATCGACCGCGACGGCTTCATTTCCATCTTCGAGGAAATGGGTGGTAGCGTCTTCGCTAACGCATGTGGACCGTGCATCGGTCAATGGGCGCGTTCAGGCGCCGAGAAGAAAGAGAAGAACTCCATCGTTCACTCCTTCAACCGCAACTTCGCCAAGCGTGCTGATGGCAACCCGAACACCCACGCGTTCGTGGGATCTCCAGAGTTGGTGACAGCACTCGCAATCGCTGGTGATTTGACGTTCAACCCCATGAAGGACAGCTTGAAGTTGTCTGACGGCACGGAGGTCATGCTCGAGGACCCTTCCGGTGACGAATTGCCAACTTCTGGTTTCGCCGTAGAGGATGCGGGTTACCTCGCTCCAGCGGAGGACGGAAGCGGTGTACAAGTCGTAGTGAACGAAGGGTCGGAGCGCTTGCAGCTCCTGACGCCTTTTGCCCCATGGAACGGCGAAAACATTCGCGACGCGCGCTTGCTCATCAAAGCGGCAGGCAAATGCACGACCGACCACATCAGCATGGCCGGTCCTTGGTTGCGCTACCGCGGTCACCTCGACAACATCTCGAACAACACCCTCACCGGTGCAGTAAACGCCTTCAACAACGAAACGAATTCGGTCAAGAATCAAATGACCGGCGAGTACGGAGAAGTGCCTGCCGTTCAGCGCGAATACAAAGCTGCGGGTGTCCCCACGGTCGTTGTAGGTGACTCCAACTATGGAGAGGGCAGCTCGCGTGAACACGCAGCGATGCAGCCGCGTTTCCTCGGTGTAACCGCGGTGTTGGTGAAGTCGTTTGCGCGCATCCATGAGACCAACCTCAAGAAACAGGGTATGCTCGGTTTGACGTTTGCCAACGAAGCGGACTACGATTTGATCCAAGAGGACGATCGTTTCCATTTCGTGGACCTCGATGCGTTTGCACCCGGCAAGCCGCTGACCATTGAGGTGGAGCACGCGGACGGTAGTAAGGATACCATCGTCGCGAACCACACCTACAACGCTCAGCAGATTCATT
>CALGDB010000071.1 GCA_937884175.1 uncultured Flavobacteriales bacterium | reverse complement strand
TTGTTCTTTTTGTCCAACGGGCACATCAGCCCGGTCTGGTATTCCGTATTGAGCCGCCGTGGGTATTTCCCGGTGGAGGAACTCGCTACGTTCCGCAAGCTGAATACGCGGTTGCAAGGCCATCCGGCAACGGAAGAGGGATTGCCAGGGATTCGCATTGCCTCGGGGTCTTTGGGCCAAGGATTGAGCGCGGCGATTGGTGCGGCGCAGGTGAAGAAATTGAACGGCGAGTCCACCTGGGTCTTTTCGTTGCACGGGGATGGTGAATTGCAAGAAGGGCAAATCTGGGAGGCAGCGATGTACGCCCCGCACCACGGCGTCGACAACTTGATCAGCTTTGTCGATTGCAACGGACAGCAGATTGATGGTTCAACGGATGACGTCATGAACCTGGGGGATTTGGCGGGCAAGTGGGCGGCATTCAATTGGCACGTGCTGACCTGCGATGGACACGATTTTGATGCCCTTCGCAGCGCTATTGCGAAAGCCAAAGCCAACCGTGGATCGGGTCGCCCGACCGTCGTGCTGATGAAAACCGAAATGGGCAAAGGCGTGGACTTCATGGAAGGAACGCACGAATGGCACGGCATAGCGCCCAATGACGACCAGTTGGAAAGCGCCTTGGCGCAATTGCAATCGAGCCACGCAGATTACTGAACCTTCTGATGCGAGCGGGCGACCACATAAAGCGACAAGCCGCGATTCTCTACGGGCGATTGGCGCTTGTGGTGTGCTTGCTTGTGACCACAGGTGCCGTGCACGCACAGCGCGACGATGCTTCAGTGGATGCCGAAGCAAACACACACATCTTGTTTGTCTTTGATGCGTCCAACAGCATGAATGCATACTGGGAAGGCAAACGCAAAATTGAGGTCGCCACTTCCCTCCTCTCTGAATCACTTGCAAGTTTGTACGGCATCCCTGGGTTAAAGCTGGGTCTGCGCGTATACGGCCATCAAACCAAATTCATTCAAGGAGAGCAGGATTGTGACGACACGGAATTGGTGGTTCCCCTTGCCGAGGGCAACAACCTGTTGATTCAAAAGGCACTCGGTCGTATTCAAGCCCGTGGAACTACGCCCATCGCGCGGTCGTTAGAACGCACCGCAGCGGATTTTCCTGCTGAAGATGCACGCAAAGTGATTGTGCTGATCACCGACGGTATCGAAGCCTGCGATGAAGATCCGTGTGCCGTTTCGCGAATGCTTCAAGAGCAGGGCATTGTCGTCAAGCCGTTCATCATCGGCATCGGATTGGAAGAAGAATACAAAGACACGTTCCGCTGCGTTGGAAATTTCTTCGACGCAGCAGACCCTGCTACGTTTGAAAAGGTGTTGGACATTGTCATCGAGCAGGCGATGCTGGATACCTCCTTCGAGGTGGACTTGATTGATGGCGAAGGAGAAGCCACGGTGACCAATGTGGCCACGAGCTTATTTGATTCGAAGTCCGGCGAACTACTCGAGCGCTTCGTTCATACCACGGGGCCATTCGGAGAAACGGATACCATTCCTGTGGACCCTGTCCCAACTTACCGAATCGTTGTACACACCATTCCTCCTCTCGAGCGTGATGGCGTTCGCTTTACACCGCGTAGGCACAACCATGTTCGGTTCGAAAACGCCGGCCAAGGCACAATCATCCCGCAATTTGCCCGCGGGGAACGCAACGCATATGGCGATTTACCCGTCGCTATTCATCAGCCGGGAGAAGCCGAACCGCTCATCACCCTCGGGCTCAACGAACACCTCAAGGTGCTTACCGGCACGTACGACGTCTTTTTTCCCACCTACCCGCCAATGCGGTTGGAGGGAATCGAAGTGAAGGAGGACCGAGATGCGCCGGTGATCATTCCTCAGCCTGGCTACCTACAGTTGGATGCAGCAGCAGCTGGTTACGGGAGCATTTTATCAGAAGAAGGCCTCGTGGTGTACAAGTGGGACGTTGGTACGCAAAACCCGTCTGGACGTTACCTTTTGCAGCCGGGTAACTACACAGTGGTGTACCGCTCGCGTTCCGCGCGGTCCATGGCCTTTTCACAATCGAAACCAATCAACATCCGTTCCGGATTCACAACACATCTCTCACTCAATGGTTAATTCACGCTACATCGAAACCCTGACACCAGAGGCATTTAAGGACACGCGTAGCGGCTTTGGTGAAGGCCTGTTGCAGGCAGGTCAAGCCAATGACAACATCGTCGGGCTTTGCGCCGATTTAACGGGGTCCTTGAAAATGGGCGGATTTAAAAAAGCCTTTCCGGATCGCTTTTTCCAGGTGGGCATAGCAGAGGCCAACATGATGGGGGTAGCCGCGGGCATGACCATTGGGGGTAAAATCCCCTTCACGGGCACATTCGCGAATTTCTCCACGGGCCGAGTTTACGACCAAATTCGCCAATCCATTGCCTACTCCGGAAAGAACGTCAAAATCTGCGCTTCGCATGCCGGTTTGACCCTGGGTGAAGACGGTGCGACGCACCAGATCCTTGAGGATATGGGCATGATGGCGATGCTGCCGCACATGACGGTGATTTGCACAGCGGACTTTGAACAGCCCCGCCAAGCCACGCTT
>CALGDB010000070.1 GCA_937884175.1 uncultured Flavobacteriales bacterium | reverse complement strand
TGCCCTGGGCGGCAGCGGCGGGTATCCACCCCATCCCAAGCGCCACCACCAAAACCGTCCATTTCAAACCGTTCCAAGCTGCGCGCAGCACTTCATTGGCCGCACCATATAGCCATACGTTGCTGTATGCGCCCGTCGCTTTCTCGGGTTCGTGGAGTTGCACCCTTAGCGTTCCGCCCGGCATCCGTACCTCGCGCTGTAATGAACCACCGCGTTCAGCATAATCGGCGACGGCGGCAGCAACGGCTCCCGTTCCGCAAGCACGCGTTTCAGCCTCTACCCCCCGCTCGTACGTGCGCATCTCAAGTGCATCGGCATCAATCCGTTGCACGAAATCCACATTGGTGCCGTCCGGTGCATACTCCAAGCCGTAGCGTATAGCGCTTCCCTCACCAACTACATCTCGCGCAGCCGCATTTTCCACCCAAATCAAATGATGCGGAGATCCCGTATCTATGAATGTGGCCCCTTCACTGGCGGCCTTGGGCGGCGCAATGGGTCGCAATTCAACACCGGGCTCTGCATGAACTTCGTCCCAAGTCACCGCATGGCAGCCATCGCATGCGTGCAAAGAGCCACCCGATTGGGGCATCCACCCCCTTCCGCGCAAAAACGCAAAAAGCGCGCGGCTTCCATTGCCACAGAACGACCGAGACCCATCTGCGTTGACGTAATCCATTTCCCATTCGGGACAGGGCATCGCATCCGCCTCGTTGTTCAAGGGCTGAAAAAAGATCAACCCGTCCGCCCCAACACCATTCGCAGCGTCACACATGGCCGCAATCGTCGCCGCATCGGGCAGCACAACCCAATCACTGCGGTCCAACAGAATGAACGCATTCCCCGTCCCCTCCCATTTCCAAGCATTGATGAGCATTGCAACGAAGGTAACCCATCCGTGCTGGCCTATCTTTACCCTGTTAACGAAAAATGAACACATCCACTTCCTTAGAAACGGGCGTCAAAGCATTGCTTGAAGCCTTTCGCACCGTGAGCACCGCACGCGCCATGAGTGACCTCTTCGAAGCGAATGTGCGGTTGACATCGAAATACGTCCACGCTTGTTCCCGCGGCCACGAAGCCGTCCAGTGGGCAACGGGGCGAATGCTCGAACACCAAGACTACCTCAGCGCCTACTACCGTGACGACTGCTTGCTGCTGAGCATCGGCATGGAACCGGAGGAATTGATGCTGCAGTTGCTGGCGAAAGGCGATGACCCCTTCAGTGGAGGCCGCACATACTACAGCCACCCCTCACTCAATCGCGAGGGACTGCCCCGAATACCCCACCAGAGCAGTGCCACAGGGATGCAGGCCATTCCGGCGACGGGTGTGGCCATGGGCGTGCAATACCGGGAACAGCAAGGCTTGCCTCACGACCGTGAGGGAGCGCCACCGGTGGTGGTTTGCTCCATCGGCGATGCGGCCATCACGGAGGGCGAAGTGAGCGAAGCACTGCACATAAGCGATCTGCGCGAGTTGCCCATCATCTGGCTGGTGCAAGACAACGAGTGGGACATCTCCGCGCACGCTTCGGAAATCCGTTCCAACGACGCATCCACCTTGGCCAAAGCGTTTCCACAGATCAAGGCGATGGAAATTGACGGCGCAGACGCCGAGGCGAGCATGAATGCCATGGTGGAGGCATTTGACTACGTGCGAAACGAGCGCAAACCGGTGCTCGTCCATGCCCATGTTCCTCTGCTAGGGCACCATACCAGCGGAGTGCGAAAGGAATGGTACCGCGATGATTTGAAAGAGCACAGCAAACGCGATCCGCTCGTTGCCTTGCGCAAGCGGCTGCTGAAACTCGGCATTGCTATCGAGGCGTTGGAAACCATTCAAACGGAGGTTACGGAGGCGGTGGAAGCGGCATTTGAACGGGCCCAAGGCCATGATGAACCAGACCCGGGCACCTTGGCCCAGCACGCTATGGCACCCACGACCATCACTGAAGAGGAAGGGCTGCGAATCGGCAACGATGAAGAGCCGACGCTGATGGTGGATTGCGCGCTGCACGCCATGCAAGAAATTTTGGCGGATCACCCCGAAGCCTTGCTCTATGGACAGGACGTCGGCGGACGATTGGGCGGCGTCTTCCGCGAAGCTGCCACGCTCGCCCAGAAATTTGGCGATCAACGCGTCTTCAACACCCCCATTCAAGAAGCCTTCATCATTGGTTCCACCGCCGGCATGTCAGCCGCGGGACTGCGACCCATCGTGGAAGTTCAGTTTGCGGATTACCTCTGGCCTGGCCTCAATCAGCTCTTCACGGAGCTCAGCCGAAGCTATTTCTTATCGAACGGCCAGTGGCCCATACACAGCCTCATCCGTGTTCCTATCGGAGCCTATGGATCGGGCGGCCCCTATCACAGTTCGAGTATCGAATCTGTACTCGCCAACATCCGGGGCATTAAGGTGGTATATCCGTCCAACGGCGCCGACTTGAAAGGATTGCTCAAGTCCGCTTTTTACGATCCGAATCCCGTGGTTGTGCTCGAACACAAGGGTCTGTATTGGTCCAAAATCCCCGGGACCGAAGCCGCAAAAGTCATTGAGCCGGATGCCGCTTACCGCGTGCCGATCGGAAAGGGACGCATGGTGACCGAGGTCCCAGCGAGTGACGAAAGCACCTGCACCATCATCACATACGGACGGGGTGTCTACTGGTCGCAGACCGCAGCAGCGGATTTTGCCGGACGGGTGGAAATCTTAGATTTGCGCACAATCAGTCCGGTGGATTTTGAACTGATTGCCGAACGGATCCAACACACCCACCGTGCGGTAGTCGTCACGGAAGAACCCGTCAATAATGGATTTGCTCAGGCGATGGCAGGCCGTATCAGCAGTGAATTGTTCGCTGATTTGGATGCTCCGGTGCAGGTCGTGGGGTCCATGGAGATCCCGGCCATTCCGTTGAATGAGAACTTGGAACGTTTTGTCCTTGTAAATGAAATCAAGGTGCGAAACGCCCTCGAGCGAACATTAGAGTATTGATGAAACGCCTCCTTTTATTTTGGATGCTTGCAGGCTACTCGTTCGCTGGTGCGCAAGAGGGGTGGACCGGAGAGGTGATTTTTGACGTAACCCCCTGCCATTCGGACCAAGACCAGTGGGATTACATTCCGCACACGGTGACGTACCAGACCGATGGGCGGGCCTGGCGCATCATGGAGCAGGGAACGAGCTTTGAACGCATCTGGCTCGGAGCACACGGCGCGCCTGCCCACCAGATTCTGTTCCATTTCCTCGGCCATGCCGTGGAAATCGAGGAACACTGCTCTGGCAAACCCAGCGCGCAATTCGACTGGGGACCGATCCCGTGCCCATGGAGCATTGATGCCTCACGAATGCAACTGTTCGTGAACGACGGCCCCGTTCGCTACGAACTGAAGGAACGGAGCGTGCGCGCGGTGAAGCGATCCGAATGGGACCGCAAGCACTTCGGTTTGCCCCTTGGATATGAACCCATCGACAAGCCCGGATTAGCTGCATTGCTGCAGTCACTCGGGCGTTCACTGGATTGAACTCAAACCAGTCCGTGTGGCCTTTGTGGACGCTGGATTGTTTTTTCGAACTGTTCTGCGAACTTTTTAGGACTTCCTCCAATTGAGAAGTTATGCAGGAGCAAAAAGACATCGAGTGGAATGTGTCTTCAGTCAAGCGTGAAGGGCCGGAGGCAGTCCGCGTGCGCCTCGAACCGAAGCACTCTCCCTCTCAGGTCTTACAACAAAACTTAGCTGGAGGTTATGTGACCTTTTCGCTCCCCACTTCCCCTAGGCTGTGCCGAACCTATTCGGTCGTTCATCAAGACAAGCAAGGGCTGGAATACGTCGTGAAGAACCTACGAGGAGGCAAGGCCAGCAGATTTTTCAGCACGACCCTCCAAGTAGGCGACACGCTGGAGATGATGGATTTCGGCAACGCCCTTTGGCAACCGGAATGGGACGAGCGTCCACAGCACTTCATCGCCTTCACTGGAGGCATCGGCACGTCCCCCATCATCAGCTGCATGCACCGCGCACTCAACAGCAGTTTGGGTCATACGTTCACGCTTTACCAATCCTCCCGCTCGGAGCGGCGTCGGCTGTTTTCGAAGGAACTAGACAGTCTGCGGAAGCACCCTCTGTGCTCTGTGTACCAGCTGTACACTGAAACTCAAAATCGTTCCATTCCAAGCGCGGGTCGCGTCACACGGCGCCGTGTGGTTCAATGGCTCGAGCACCATCCAAATGCCATCTCCGCTACCTATCTCATTAGCGCGCCGCACGGGATGATGGAGGAGGTTCATCGCGGGTTGGATGAGTTGGAGGTTCCCATGGCCCAGCGTTTCACCGAGCATTTCACCGACCGACCGCTGAGCCACGAATCACAAGTGCGACATCCAATGGCGAGCGAGGCTCCCCGTCCCCAGTGCGAACTCGAAATCGAGCAGGACAGCGGAATCCAATCATTCACCATGCACGGAGAAGGTCAGAGCATTCTGCATGCCGCAACGGCTGCAGGTGTACAAGTACCGGCCAGCTGCAGTGGGGGCATTTGTTTGTCCTGCCAAGCATTAGTCATCGAAGGCGAAGTACAGCCTTACGGCATCAGTGGGCTGACGGAAGAGGAGAAAGCTAAGGGCATGGTGCTCTGCTGTCGATCGCAGCCGAAGTCGGAGCAGTTGAAGCTTCGGTTGATCAAATGAGGTCTGACCTCAAGGCAACCCGAGGTATTTGTGGGTCTGAAGGCTGATGCGCCATTCGGGATTTTCTTTCACAAACGCGACCGTGTAGTCCAACACCTGCTCACGTCGGTCCCATTCAGGCTGAAAATACAGCCTGGCGGGTGCTTGGAGTCGTGACGAATGTTCACGCCCCCATTCGAGGTCGTGCCGATTCACCACAATCACCTTGAGTTCATCCGTTTGCGCGTAGATGGCGTCCAAGGAGGGCTTAAAGCGCTTGGGGGAAAACGTGACCCAGTCCCACGAACCAGTCAACGGGTGGGTACCCGATGTTTCGATGTGGGTACGGATGCCCGCCGCTTGCAAGCCTTGGGTGAGGGCCGCGAGGTCGTGCATGGCCGGCTCTCCTCCTGTGATGACGCAGATGGGAGCCTTTGAAGTCACCGCCTCGTCCACCAGGGTACCGGCGGTAACGTGCGGGTGGGCATTCACATCCCAGCTCTCCTTGACATCGCACCAAGCGCACCCAACGTCGCATCCGCCCAAGCGAATGAACCAAGCAGCGGCGCCGGTGTATGCGCCCTCCCCTTGCACGGTCAGGAAACGCTCCATGACCGGGTACTCCAGATCACGCCAATTTGCCATGCAAGTCAAATTCAGTCGCCGACTCGATGCGCACTTGAGCGAAATCACCAATGCGCAGGTGCACATCGTCCGGGGTCTGGATTCGGACTTCGTTGTCCACATCTGGCGAATCCCATTCGGTCCTACCTACCCATTCGCCGTCTTCGATGCGGTCGATGAGGACGCGATGCTCGGTACCGACGAATTTTTGGTTGAGTTCGAATGAGATTCCGGCTTGTTGGGTCATGATCTCGTCCACGCGCTTCTTTTTCACCTCTTCCGGTACGTCGTCGTTCAGGGTGTACGCGTGGGTATTCTCTTCGTGCGAATACGTAAAGCACCCTACGCGTTCGAACCGCATGCGCTCTGTCCAGCGTAGCATGTCCTCGTGGTAGGCTTCTGTCTCGCCTGGGAACCCACAGATCAACGTCGTGCGCAAGGCAATTTCCGGCAAGCGGTCCCGGATGTCCCCAATAAGCTGGTCCATTTTCTCCTGCGTGATGCCCCGTCGCATGGCGCGGAGCATTTCATCGGAAGCGTGCTGCAACGGCATATCGAGGTAGTTGCACACGTTGGATTTACGAGCCATAACCTCGAGTACGTCCATCGGGAATCCCGTCGGGAACGCATAGTGCAGGCGAATCCAATCGATGCCGTGGACGTCACTCAACCGGTCGACCAATTCCGCGAGTTTGCGCTCTTTGTAGAGGTCGAGGCCGTAGTAAGTGAGGTCCTGGGCAATCAGGATCAACTCGCGTGAACCATTGGCCGCCAGCGATTGGGCATGCGTGACGAGGTCCTCCATAGGCGTCGAGACGTGTTTGCCACGCATCAAGGGGATGGCGCAAAACGCACACGGACGGTCACAGCCTTCAGCGATTTTGAGGTAGGCGTAATGGGCGGGCGTCGTGAGCAAACGCTCCCCGACCAACTGTTTTTTGTAATCGGCGCGCAGAGTCTTCAACAACCGCGGTAAATCGCGGGTGCCGAACCACTCATCCACCTCCGGGATGCCCTCCTGCAATTCGTCTTTGTAGCGTTCCGATAAGCAACCGGTCACGTAAACGCGATCAACATAGCCGGCTTTTTTCGCCTCGGAAAACTGGATGATGGTGTCGATGCTTTCCTGTTTGGCACTCTCGATGAACCCGCACGTGTTGACGATTACGATACCTGCGTCGTCCGCTTTGGACTCGTGCTCGACCTCGAATTCATTGGCCCGCAATTGGCCCATCAAAACTTCAGAATCATAGATGTTCTTGGCGCAACCCAAGGTCACCACATTGACTTTGCGCGGTTTCGTTGTTCGGGTTCTCATGGTCCTTAGGCGTTTTGGGTTTCCCAGTCAGCAGGCAACAAGCTATCGATGAATTCGATCACCTCAAAGTCCTGTAAGTCCTCCATTTTCTCACCGATGCCAATGAAGCGCACGGGAATGCTCAACTGGTCCGAGATCGCCAGAACTACGCCGCCTTTGGCCGTTCCATCCAGCTTGGTGAGGACCAGTCCGGTAACGTCCGTTGTGGAGGTGAATTGCTTGGCTTGCTCTACGGCATTTTGACCAGTGGATCCGTCGAGCACCAACAGCACCTCGTGAGGTGCGCCGGGAACTATGCGGTCCATCACGCGGCGGATTTTGGTCAATTCCTCCATCAAGCCGCGCTTGTTGTGCAAGCGTCCTGCGGTGTCGATGATGACCACTTCGGAATTGCGCGCCACGGCGGCTTCCAAGGTGTCGAAGGCCACAGCTGCAGGGTCTGCGCCCATGTGCTGAGCGATGATGTCCACGCCGACGCGTTCCGACCAAATCTTCAATTGATCAATGGCCGCTGCGCGGAAGGTGTCCGCTGCTCCGAGCAACACGCGCTTCCCCGCTTGATTGTAGCGCCAGGCCAATTTGCCGATTGACGTGGTCTTGCCTACGCCGTTGACACCAACGACCATAATGACGCGGGGCTGGCAAAGTGGCGGTTCATTGACGGTGGCGGAACCTTGTGCGTCCTCGGCAAACAACCCGCCGATCTCCTCGCGTAGCATTGTGTACAATTCCTGAACCTCCGCATATGCCTCGAAACGAACGCGCTTGCGCAGACGGTCGAGGATTTTCACGGTGGTGTCTACCCCCACATCAGCTGTGATCAACGCTTCTTCCAAGTCATCCATCAACTCCTCGTCGACGCGGCGGCGGCCGGTGAAGACCTTCGACAACTTCTGGAAGACATTGGAACGTGACTTTTCCAGTCCGCTGTCCAAACTCTCCTTTTGCTTGCCCGAAAAAATGCGTTTGAAAAAACTCATGTTGAACGAAAGTTAAGGGATAAAAAAAGGGCCGTCTCCACTGGAGTTCGGCCCAATTCCATGCGTTGGCGCGCAATCAGTCGCGAGCCAACCAGTCTTTTACGTTATCGTTGTGAACCACTTCCTCACGGAAGGTATAGGCACCAGTCTTGGCGCTGCGTACCATCTTGATCACTTTCGTGTGCTGCTTACCTCCACCAGTTTGGAGCGATGCTACTGTTTTTTTTGCCATGGCTCAGTTTATTTAATCTCTTTGTGTAGGGTGTACTTGCGCAACACCGGGTTGTACTTCTTCAATTCGATACGATCCGGAGTATTCTTCCGGTTCTTAGTCGTGATGTAGCGGGATGTTCCGGGCATGCCAGAGCCCTTGTGCTCGGTGCACTCCAATATCACTTGTACGCGGTTGCCTCTCTTGGCCATCTTTCAAAAATTGGAGTGCAAATATAGCGAATCCTGACGACCTTACAAGGGGTTTAACCAAACCCAACAATTCAACGTGGAAAAGCCGGTCGGATTCCCTCTGCAGGCGGGCCTTTCCCATCTTAGCTTTCATTGCTTCAAGGTCCGACCCGCCATGTTTAAATCCAAAGCGAAGACAAAATCCAAATCCAAGCCGGCATCCAAGGCCAAAAAGGCCAAAAAACCCAGCCGGTTGCGTGTGTTCTTCCAGTCCGTCAGGGCATGGTTGGGCGACCCGCGGATTCAGGCCGTTCACGGCGTGTTGATTCTGGCGGGATCGATTTTCATGGTCGTTGCCTTGGTCTCGGCACTATTTACGGGAGCTGGCGATTACGCGCTGGTGGCCGAAGGTGTGGCGGATTCACCAAC
>CALGDB010000069.1 GCA_937884175.1 uncultured Flavobacteriales bacterium | reverse complement strand
GCAAGGAATGTCAGGTGTGTTACGCGCGGCCCCGCTTGATGCGGGGTGATAACGTTGTGATTCCGTTGGGACTCGAACCCAAAACCGTCTGCTTAGAAGGCAGATGCTCTATCCAGTTGAGCTACGGAACCAGTGAATCGCGCGTTCGCGACCGTTGGTGCAAAGATGCAAATTGAAATGCATTAACTTTAGGTAAAACCAACGTCTATGCTTTCTCCTGCTATAAAATCGCGCAATTACCGAGGATTATTCGTGCTGGTAGCTTTGGCGTTCGGAGGGTTTTTGCAGGTCGACGCCCAATGCACTCAAGCCGAGTTGCCCATCGCGCTGTTTGAAGTCCAAGCGCTTGCAGCCGATGACATCCCAACGGCGAATACAGCCAACCACGTGGGCCTTGGTTTGGTTGAGGAGGCTTTCGCGGATATTCGTCGGCACAAATACAACGAGTGGACCCTCATGCTCCCTTTCCTTGGCGGCAAAACCCTGCCAATTGAATTGGAGTCCTTCCTCCCCTTCAGCGATGCCTTCATGATCGGGCGATCGCAAGCCGCTGGCAAATTCACAGAGGAGGTCTATCGCCCCAAGCTGCTCACCTACCGCGTGGTTTCACCAAGAATCAAAGGCACCATCGTGGTGATGGATGATTTTGTCATGGGCACCATCCAATACCGCGGCCGCCAGTACGACCTGAGCGCCATCCGCAAAGGTGCGGACGGCAAGCACGTGCTGTTCCTGCTCGCCGATGCGGCCGACCCAATGGAATTCGAGTGCGGAGTGGACGAATACGGACCGCGCCGGGACGTCATGCCCATGGGGATGCAACCCCCTCTATCGACGTCCAATCAACTCACCGATTGCGTCGAAGTGGCCATCGACATCGACTTCCACACATACGGCACATTCGGCAACGACTGCTACCCAGCGGTAGAATGGGCCCTAGCCATCATGGCCGGGGTGAACACCATTTACACGGAAAGCGTCGACGCGCTCATCAATGTGCAGGCTTCTTACATCCACGTATGGGAAACAACCGATCCGTATGACGGCATCACTAACGATGCCAACTCCATGCTGGACACCTTCCGCCTTGAATGGCAGAACAACAGCAACCTAGCCGGCATCCAGCGTGACTTGGTGCACCTACTCACCCGCCGAGAAAATACCGGAACGGGTGGCATCGCCTACCTCGATGTGGTGTGCTTCCCCTCTTATGCGGCTGGCTTAAGTTCCTACCTCCAAGCTGGGAACACCTACAACCTGAACAACTATGCATGGAACTTGAACGTGGTGGGGCACGAACTGGGGCACAACTTCGGGTCCAACCACACGCACTGGTGCGGTTGGTCCGATGGTCCGATTGACAACTGCTACGACGTTGAGGGCTCGTGTGCCAATAACCCCCAAGCCCAAGTAGGCACCATGATGAGCTACTGCCACGCTGTGGCCGGCGGCTCGGTGAACCTCGAATTCCACCCCACCGTGGTAGCTGAGGCATTTGTCCCGACTATCACTACGGACGGGAGCTGCTTTACTACCTGTGTCGAAATGACGACCAGTTGCCAGTACTTTGGTTGCACCGACTCTGCTGCCTGCAACTACGACCCCAATGCGGTGGAGGACGACGGCACATGCGCCTACGAAATCGACGGATGCGGCGTATGCGGGGGCGATGATTCCACGTGCTCAGGATGCACGGATTCAGCAGCGTGCAACTACGATCCGGATGCCACCATCGAAGACGGTGGATGCTTCTATCCCCCCGCCGGTAGCGCGTGCGATTGCGAATACACTGCAGGTTTCACGGTCAACCTTTCCGCCGGCGAGACAGCCGATCAAACACTGGAAGCGTCCGGCTACGTCACCGGTCTCAATGTCACCCTCAACTTCATCGATACGCCCGTGGACAATTCCTGGGCCAATGAGATGATGGTCGGCCTGACAGCCCCCGATGGCACATGCCTTCAATACGGCGGATACAACTTGACGCTGGGGTGTCCCAGTGCGGGATTGTGGCCAACCGACTGGAACACTAGCGCTGCGGGCACCTACAGCGCGACGGCCGTTTTCGCCGAACCTATTTCGGGCGTGGGCGAATGGACTATCACCATCCTGAATTCCTGGGCCTCTTCCGACGGCGCATCATACGATACCGACATCACGTTTATTGGGCTTTGCGAGGGCCTTCCAGCCACGCCGGGCTGCATGGATTCGACGGCGTGCAATTACGATCCGGATGCCACCGTGGACGACGGGTCGTGTGAATTCATGAGCTGCGCCGGCTGCACAGATGACACGGCGTGCAATTACGATGCGACGGCGACCTTGGATGACGGTTCGTGCGAATATGCGAGCTGCGGGTGCCCCGGCGATCTCGATGGCGATGGCCAGGTTTCCGTTGCGGACGTGCTGCTTTTCTTGAGCGACTTTGGCTGCATGGATGCCCCGTGTGTAGGCGACGCCACCGGGGATGGCATCAACAATGTTGATGATTTGCTCCTTATGCTTGCTCACTTCGGTGATGTTTGCGAATAGCGAAATTCCCAACGTAGACGCACAAAAAAGCCGCCCCGAGAGGAGCGGCTTGAGAGGTCATGTGGCATCCAAAAAACTAACCCTTACTTCATGGAAACGTACAACCTGTTATTAAAACTACAGGAGGATTAAAATGTTTCGAAGGCGGTAAAAAAAAAATGCGCTGCACCTTCTGAGGTGCATTCCGTACCAGCCTCAGGGAGATTGGCGGGCTTCTTGGAGTCGTTTCACCAAGATCCCGGCGTCGGCATTTTCACCATGCATCGACCAGCACAACGTGCCGAGGGTCGTGTCCGTCATCTTCACATCCACCACATCCCGGCCAGCGGCGCATCCCGCCTTTACAAACACCAAGCCTTCCGCCCCCACCAATCGTCCTGCCTCGACCAACGCACTGGCATCGAACGTCACCTCCATAGACGTGCGCTGCTCCTTTAACACGTCGTCCACGTTAGTCCGGTCCACTACCGCGTATTGCTCCAACAACGCAGTGGCGATTTCGGTGGCCCAGATCTCGCTCGATTTGCGATGGCAATCCACGCCGCCTTCATCGATGATCGCGACCGTCTGGATGGGTCGGGCATTGGCTTCCACCTGTGCCGTCACGCGCACGGTGCCTTTGCGGACGAGGTCCTCGATCAGCTTGTGCACGATTTCGTTTTTACACGCGGACGAAATACTCGGCTGATCGAACCGCAGGCTCGCCAACAGCTCCCTGCTGCTGAGGTCATTGAGCGAGGCGTAGACTTCGGAACAGGTTTCTCCGCACGTCAGCGAATAGCGATACACATAATTGAACGTAAATCCATACGCGACCGGCGGCTCCCACGCTTCCGTCTCTTCAGCGAGGACCGGTGGAGCGGAGTCCGGAGCAATGGCGATGCGGTTACCCGGCAACATCATGAGCGCGCCTTGGCGAATGGCTTCTTCCATGCCGGCTGTGATGTAAAAATTGAACCCCTTGCCCACACCGCTTTTCCGCGCGAGCTTCTTCATTTGGCGCACCTTCATGGGCAACGCGCTGGGGTCGACTTTGCGGATGTTGTCCAGCATTTGGTACAGCTCGATTGCTGTATCAGCGTGCCCGGGCGATTGGGACGCAGGCGCCATGAGTTTCTGGGCTTGGGCCACGGATGTCACCCTGAAGCCGGCGCGCTGAAGTTCTCCGGCGAACAACTGGGTCATGCCGATGCGGTCCGGCCCGAGGTCCATCGCCACAAAATCCGGCATCTCAAACGGTCGCTTAATCTCCACGTCATACGTAGGAGTCAGCACCTGAGCGTGAATGACCGACCCTACGCCCGCCGCCAGGCAAAGCACACTGAAGAGGCAGCGCATTGAAACGACCGTGAGGAAGGCGGAACGGAACATCGGCAGCAAATTACCGCCAACCCCCTTAAATTTAGCTGACAAATCCTGTGAAAATGACCCGCTTCTTCCTCCCACTATGCGTACTGCTGCTCTTGAGCGCTTGTGATTTTTGCGAAACGAAAGGCACCGTCACCTTCGACAACACCGAGCGCCTCTGGTGCAATTGCGAGGTGACCTGGCCCAACGGCGACGTCTACGTAATCAACGCCGGTGAAGCCCGCACGTACGAATTTATCCGCGGGTCGTACGACTTCGACGCCTACTGCGGTAATGGTGCCTGGGGCAACGATCTCTGCGGCTTTGAAGAAGGTATCATCACCCGGTCCTATGACATCGATTGCGAAGAGCATCACGTGATGAACCTCAACTTCTAAGCGAACCACAGATGCGCATCTTTGGCTATCGATTTAATATTTGAAAATTTATTAAAGTATTCGTATACTTGCTGTGTGAACATTACCACCCCTGACATCACCCGCGACCAAATGGAACACGCCGCTAGGGTGCTGAAGGCTATTGCGCATCCCGTCAAACTCGAGATCCTCAAAATCCTAGCCGCTGCAGAGCCCCTTGATGTGACCACCCTCTGTGGGCACGTCGGCATGGACTGCCAGATTTCCATGATGAGCCACCACTTGGCCAAAATGAAGGACAACGGCGTACTCACTTCGCAGAAGCACGGCAAGCAGGTGTTCTACTCCATTGCGAACCGCAACCTGCTCAACATCTTCAATTGCATCGAAAGCTGCGGCGACGCCTGACTCCTTGTTCATGGAAATCATCGGTTACTTTCTGGCAATCCCCATCGGCGTTTCCCTCGGCATCATCGGCGGAGGCGGGTCCATCCTCGCGGTACCGGTATTGGCCTACCTCTTTGGGATGGATGAAAAAGTCACCACGGCCTATTCCCTCTTCATCGTCGGAACAGCAGCGCTTGTGGGTGGCTTACGCCAGCACCGCAATGGCAACGTCGACTGGCGCACGGCGGCCGTCTTTGGCCTCCCAGCCATCGCTGGGGTGTGGGCCGTGCGGCATTACATCGTTCATGCCCTGCCCGATGTGCTGTTTACCGCGGGCGGCCTCGAATTCACCCGGCGCATGGGAATGTTCGGTTTGTTTGCTGTGTTGATGATGTGGGCGGCTTGGTCCATGCTCTCGAGCAAGGAACGCAAAAGCGGGTCCGGCGACGTGAATTACAACTACCCCTTGATTCTGACCGAAGGCCTCGTCGTCGGCGCCTTGACCGGCTTTGTGGGGGCGGGCGGCGGATTCCTTATCATTCCCGCCCTCGTCATTTTGGCCGACCTTGAAATCAAGCGCGCCATCGGCACCTCGCTGATGATCATCGCCCTGAAATCGCTGCTCGGGTTCTTTCTAGGCGACGCGATGATCACGACGATTGACTGGCTGTTTTTGGCGCAGTTTACCGGGTTGGCTATCGTTGGTATTTTTGCCGGCGTCTACCTCAGCCGTCTCATTGACGGCGCACGCCTCAAAAAAGGTTTTGGCTACTTCATCATGGCCATAGCCGTCTTCATATCCACCATGGAATTCATCATCTAAACGCGATCATGAACGTCGAACAGATCTATACCGGCTGCCTGGCACAAGGCGCCTACTACATTCACAGCAACGACGAGGGCGTCATCATCGACCCCTTGCGTGAAGTTCAGCCCTACATCGACCGCGCAGCGGCCGACGGGGTCAACATCAAGTACGTCCTCGAAACGCATTTTCACGCCGACTTCGTCAGCGGGCACGTCACGCTCGCTGAAAAGACCGGCGCCACCATCGTATACGGCCCCAATGCCAACACCACGTTTGACGCACACATCGCAGAAGACGGCGAATTACTGCAGGTCGGCGACGTCACCATCAAGGTCTTGCATACGCCGGGCCACACAATGGAAAGCACTACATACCTCCTCATCGACGAAAACGGAAAGGACCACGCCATCTTCACAGGCGACACCCTGTTCCTCGGCGATGTTGGGCGACCTGACCTCGCCCAGAAATCGGCGACATTGACGCAAGAGGAATTGGCCGGCACACTGTTCGACAGCCTCCGCAGCAAGATCATGCCCCTGGCGGACGACGTGACGGTTTACCCCGGTCACGGCGCCGGATCGGCATGCGGCAAAAACATGATGAAGGAGACCGTGGACACTCTCGGCAATCAAAAGGCCATGAACTACGCACTGCGCGCAGATATGACCCGCGAGGAATTCATCTCCGAAGTCACCGACGGATTGCTCCCACCGCCTGCGTACTTCCCACTGAACGTGAAGCTGAACAAGGAAGGCTATGAACCCATTGACAACGTGTTGAGCCGCGGATTGGAGGCCTTATCACCCGATGCGTTTGAGGCCGTAGCGAACGAAACCGAAGCCCTCGTGCTCGACGTGCGAAGCCCGCAGGAATTTGCCGCCGCGCATATCCCCAGCAGCATCTTCATAGGCATCGACGGCAATTTTGCACCTTGGGTGGGTGAGCTGATCGTCGACGTAACCACCAACATCATTTTAGTCGCACCCGAAGGCCGCGAAGAAGAAGTGGTCACGCGCCTGTCCCGCGTGGGCTTCGACAAGACGTATGGGTATCTGAAAGGCGGCATGGACGCCTGGGTCGCAGCGGGCAAAGAGATCGACACCGTGAAGTCCGTTCCGGCGACCGAAATAGCCGGCAATTATGAGGCCGTTGCCGACTGCATTTTCGATGTCCGGAAGCCCGGGGAATACCTGTCTGAGCATGTGCTGAATGCGCATCACACACCATTAAGCAGCCTCAATGACCACCTCGCCGAGTTCCCACAGGATAGCGAATTCTTCGTGTACTGTGCAGGCGGGTACCGCTCCATGGTGGCCGCGTCGATCCTGAAGGCACGTGGCATTCACAACATGATTGACGTGCATGGCGGTTACGGTGCTATCAAGGACACGAATGCTCCGAAGTCGGACTACGTCTGTCCTTCGACGCTCTAGTCTCCAGCGGCGTCACTAACTGTGAGCCGCCCGCGAATGGCGTCAAGCGCAGCATCTAGGCTATGTTCGTCGATGCCCAGCAAATGGGTGAACGATTGGCTCGGGTGCTCGATAGCCGGGGTGAGGTACTGGTATTCCACCGCTTCTGAAACTCAGAAATTTCCGCGACAACCCAAAGCGAAACTAGGACCGATAAGCCTGCAAGGCGCCATCGTGACATAAACGGAACGTAACGGACCTGACACAAACAAAAACACCCGGTCTGATGACCGAGCGTTTGTGCTGTCGGGGCGGCAGGATTCGAACCTGCGATCTCCTGGTCCCAAACCAGGCGCCGTAACCGGACTAGGCCACGCCCCGAGCGCTGTCAGCGGGGTCAAAGTTAGTTGAAATTAATCTGTGTGCAACCTCAACTCGGATAGTATTTCGCTTTGAGTCGGAAGGCCACGCGCACCAGCAAAATCAAGGCCGGTACTTCTACCAAAGGCCCAATCACTCCAGCAAATGCTTCACCGGAATTCAATCCGAATACGGCAATAGCAACGGCAATCGCCAACTCGAAATTATTGCCTGCAGCCGTAAACGCGATGGCGGCGTTTTGATCGTAGGCCGCTCCCATGGCTTTGCTAACGAAGAACCCAATTAGGAACATCGCGGCGAAATAGATCAACAAGGGAATGGCAATGGTGACAACGTCCATGGGGATTTGGACAATCAACTCGCCTTTCAACGAGAACATGACTACGATGGTGAACAGCAGTGCCACCAGCGTCATGGGGGAAATGGCCGGGATGAATTTGGTCGCATACCAATGTTCGCCAAATGCTTTGGTCAACCCCATTCGGCTCAACGCACCTGCCAAAAACGGGATGCCCAAATAAATGGCCACACTCTCCGCGATGGTGCCTATGGAAACATCCACAATCGCACCATCGAAACCAAAGTAGGGAGGTAGTACAGTGATGAACAACCAAGCATAAAAGCTGTAGGCGAATACCTGGAACAAACTGTTTAGGGCGACGAGTCCCGCTCCGTATTCGCTGCTACCATCTGCCAAATCATTCCACACCAAGACCATGGCAATGCAGCGCGCCAACCCAATCAAGATCAGCCCCACCATGTAGTCCGCATGACCCTGCAAAAAGATCAAGGCCAGTGCGAACATTAACACCGGCCCTACGATCCAATTCAACACCAACGAAACCGACAACACGCGCACATTGCGGAATACTGCCGGGAGCAGCTTGTAATTGGCTTTGGCCAACGGCGGGTACATCATTAAAATCAGCCCCACGGCAATGGGCACATTCGTGCTTCCGTACGTCAATGCATCAATAGCCTCAGGCAAGGCGGGCAGGCCATAGCCCAACCCCACTCCCAACGCCATCGCCAAGAAAATCCAAAGGGTCAAGTAGCGATCGAAAAAGCTCAATGTTTTAGGTGCATTCGTCATTAGGGAAACTTGATTTGCGAGAAAACGTGCAACATTTCTAAATCGATTTGGTCGGAGCGTTCGTCTTAACGGACGGCTTCCCAGGGCCAATTTGGCGAAAAAAAAATGCCCAGAACATTGGCTCTGGGCGTTTTGCATCCCAAGGGACACTAATTGAGCGGAGAGACCGGGATTCGAACCCGGGCGACGGTTGCCCGCCGACAGATTAGCAATCTGCTCCGTTACCACTCCGGCACCTCTCCTGCTCCTGTGCGGAAGGTTCCGCTGAAGCGGCGACAAAGTTACGATAAAGCCTTGTCAAAACAAGAAAAATGCGTATCTTCCAACTCTCAACAAATTTGACCAAACCCATTAACCATAACTTCGATGAAAAAAGTTCTGATTCTCAGCGTATTTGCGTTTTTCGCGTTCGCTGCCAGCGCTCAATCTGACGCTGCAACTTCAAGCAAGTCCACCACTTCTCAGGTAGCTGCAACTAAGTCAGGAGCCGATGCAACCACCAAAGACGTTGCACTCGGAGGTTCAGCAACTTCTGCGAAAACAAATGCCGACGCCAAGACGAGCTCGAAAAATGCGAAGTCTGATGCGAAAGAAGGCAAGTCTTCTTGCTGCGCTGGCAAGTCTGCCTCAAGCTGTTCCAAGGACGGCAAAGAAGGCGATAAAAAATCTTCTTGCTGCTCAGGTAAGTCAGCTGAAAGCTGCTCTAAGGGTAAAAAGGAGGGTGAAACTCCAAAGAAGGACTAACCCCTTGTTGAACGCGCTGTAGCGGGTTCAATCAACATCAATCATCGCCGCGCAGAAAGGCGCAAAATCTTGCCAAAGACTTGACAAAGGCCACCTTCACGGGTGGCCTTTTCTTTTGCCTAGCATGGAACTCTTCAGAAAGTGAACCGCTCCTCAGCCAAGTCAGCGATGTAGTCACCGATGGCGAGCGCGGCCGTCGCGGCTGGAGAGGGTGCGTTCAAAACGTGGATGTTGCGATCCGTATACGAGATGCGGAAATCATCGCGCGTATCGCCGTCCTGTGAAAGCAGCAGCGCACGCACGCCCGATCGCCCTGGTCGGAGGTCGTCCATCGTCAGGTCCGGGATCATGCGCTGCAACGTCTTCAGGAACAGACGCTTCGAAAACGCCCGACGGTACTCGTTAATGCCGAAGGCCATGTTCTGAAAAAAGAGCTTCCACGTTCCGCCGTAACCCAATGCTTCCATCGTGTCCTTCAGGTCGAAATCGGTTTTGCCATAGCCTTCGCGCTTGAAGGTGAAAACAGCATTCGGGCCGCACTCGATTTCCCCGTCGGTCATGCGCGTGAAGTGCACGCCCAAGAATGGGAAGTCGGGGTTGGGAACCGGGTAAATGAGGTTGCGCACCTTGTGCTTGGCCTGATCGGTCAATTCGTAGTAGTCGCCGCGGAACCCCACGACGCGTTCTTTGAGGTCCACGCCGTCGTTACGCGCGAGGCGGTCGGCTTGCAGCCCTCCACACACCACCACGTGCTTGGCGCGGTAGCCCTCCGCCGACTTGTTGGTGCGGACCACCGTCGCGTCGCCGTCGCGTTCGAACGATGTGACTTCCTCGCCCAAGCGGAGCGCACTCTTGGGCTGCTGGCCCATCGCCAGTTCCACCATCTTTTTCGTAGCCGCGCGGTAATCGATGATGCCCGTGCACGGCACCCACAAGGCATCGATACCTTTGCAATGCGGCTCGATTTCGCGCAGCTGGTCGGCATTGATGCGTTCGAGGCCTTCGATTTCATTTTGCTGGCCGATGCCATGGATCTTCTCGAGCATCGGGAGCTCGCTGTCCTCCACAGCTACCACCACCTTGCCACAGACGTCATACGGGATGTTGTGTTCTTGAGCAAAGCGAACCAAGGCGCGTCGGCCTTGGACACAGTTCTTGGCTTTCAACGAGCCGGGCGGGTAATACAAGCCCGAGTGGATGACGCCGGAGTTATTGCCTGTCTGGTGATCCGCAAGCCCGGCTTCCTTCTCAATCAGGAGCATGGTCCGGTCCGGATACCGCTGCTGCAATTGATACAGCGTCGCCGCTCCTACAATGCCCCCACCCACAACGACAGCGTCATACCCGTCGCCTACTTGTTTCGATTCATTCATCGGCGCAAAAGTACAAAACGCTCTATCTTGCTCACATGAGCACGCCCGCTGTGAATCATCCCAAAAAGGTTAAAACGGCGTGGGCTATGTATGACTGGGCCAACAGCGTGTACTCCTTGGTCATCACCACGGCCATTTTCCCAATTTTCTACAATGCCCTCACATCCGAACGCAACGAAGCGGGTGAAATCGTCAACGACGTGGTGACGTTTTTCGGGACCGAATTCATCAACACCCAACTCTACAGCTACGTCCTCGCGGCCAGCTTCATCGTGGTGATCATCGCCTCACCCCTCCTCAGCGGGATAGCGGATGTGTCCGGCAAGAAGTTGCAGCTGATGAAAATCTTCTGCTACACCGGGTCGTTGGCCTGCATGTCCATGCACTTCTTCGATGCGGCGCACTTGGAATGGAGCATGCTGAGTCTGTTCCTCGCCAACATCGGCTTTTGGGGCAGCCTCGGCTTTTACAATGCCTTCCTCCCCGAAATCGCCCCGCGCGAAGAACACGACAAGCTGAGCGCCAAAGGGTATGCGCTGGGCTACGTCGGCAGCGTGTTGTTGCTCCTGGTTTGCCTTGGTTTGATCATGGGCGTCGGGAGCCACATGACCCCGTGGGCGTTTGTTTTGGTGGGTATCTGGTGGGTGGCATGGGCCCAGCCGGCATTCCGCAAATTGCCCTCGAATCCTTTCAACAAAAAGGTAACCAGCGAGCTCTTTACCCACGGCTTTCGCGAATTGCGCAACGTCGCCAAAGAACTCGCTGAACGCGTGGACCTCATCCGGTTTTTGTGGGGATTCTTCGTGTTGTCGATGGCGCTTCAAACCATCATGCTGATGGCCTCGTCGTTTGGCATTAAGGAAGTCAACCTCGCCGATGACCAGCTGATCGTCGCCATCATCGCCGTTCAATTGCTTTCGATCCCCGGGGCATTTTTTGTATCGTGGGTGAGCAGCAAGGTGGGCAACATCCACACCCTCATCGGTTGCCTCGTGGTGTGGATGGGCGTCTGCGTCTATGCGTACTGCTTGGTCAACGACGTCAATGGATTCTTCGTTGCGGCGGGCGTCATCGGCTTTATGATGGGCGGAACTCAAAGCCTCAACCGCAGCAGCTATTCCAAGATGCTGCCGAGTACTGAGGACCACGCATCTTTCTTCAGTTTTTATGAAGTCCTCGAAAAGGGCGGCCTCATCATCGGCATGTTCAGCTGGGGCTACATTGAGGGCTTTACGGGCTCCATGCGGTCCAGCATCCTGGCCTTGATCATCTTTTTTGTGGTGAGCATTGCGCTGTTAAGTTCGATCCCGAAAGCCCTGCGCATCTGACGCTAATCTTTCGGCAGAAACGCGTGCTCGAGCAATTCAAATTCAACACGCCGGTTCTGCTGGCGTCCTCCTTCTGTGGCGTTGTCGGCTGCCGGATTGCGGCTTCCATACCAAGCTAGCTT
>CALGDB010000068.1 GCA_937884175.1 uncultured Flavobacteriales bacterium | reverse complement strand
CGGCTCGGTTGCCACCATAAGAAGCATCGCCAAACAAAGGATGCCCCGTGTGTTCCATGTGCACTCGGATCTGGTGGGTACGGCCAGTCTCAAGCTTACATTCCGTCAAGGTCACCGGACCCAACCGCTCGAGGATGCTGTAGTGGGTCACCGCATGTTTGCCTTCGTCCCCATCGGGATAGACCGCCTGGATCTTGCGGTTGCGGCGGTTGCGGCCAATGTGCCCTTCGATGGTGCCGTCGGTTTCCAAATCTCCCCATACGAGGGCCGTGTAGCGCCGCTCCACCGTGCGCTCAAAAAACTGCATGCTCAACGCCGTCATCGCCTCCTCGGTTTTACCCAAGACCATCACACCCGTGGTGTCTTTATCGAGGCGGTGCACCAGTCCCGGCCGCGGAATCGCCGCTTCGTCCGTCGCAAAATCCGGCGAAGAGGTATCAGGCGGCAACTCCAGCTTTTGTTGGAGCAAGTGGTGGGCGACTCCCTGAACCAACGTGCCCGTGTAATTGCCGTTACCGGGGTGGACCACCAGTCCGGCGGGTTTATTGAGGACCAACACGTGCTCGTCTTCGAATAATATGTCCAGCTCCATGGCTTCAGGTACAAGCTCGAAGGTGCGCACTGGATTGGGAAACTCTATGGTCACCACGTCGCCGGATTTGACCTTGAAATTCGGCTTCACAGACTCGCCGTTGACCTGGACGTAGCCCGCCTTGGCTGAGGCCTGAAGCCGCGAACGCGACATTTTGGAAATCAAGTTGGATACGAATTTGTCGACGCGCAGCGGTTGTTGACCGGCGTCGGCCACCAAGCGGTGGTGCTCAAAAAGCTCCTCTGCACCGTCGTTTTCTTCGTGAATTTCCGTTACCATCAGTCGATCATAAATCGCGCGAACTGCCCTTCTGCTGTGGTAAAAATGTACGTTCCGCGAGCAAGGCCAGCGACATCGAGGCTGTGGGCGCCCGGGACCATCAAATGTCCGTTACGGAGCTGCCGGCCATAGGCGTCAAACAGGAACCACGGGCCCGGCGCAAGGACTTCGACCTGCGCTGTGCCGCTCGTCACCGGATTCGGGAATACCCGTAGGGTTTTTGGAACATCCTGGTCGGCGATGCCCACCCAGCTGTCCAGTAGATCGGCACGCATCACCGGACGGATCATCACCGTGCCTTCGATATCGGAGTTGAACCACGCTCCTCCTTGGCCAAGTTGGTAATGCAGCTGGCCCACATTGGCGTTGGTGTTTTTGTCCAATCCAAAATTGAGCATCGCCTCACTTCCTTGTACAAGCCCCACGTGGATATTGCCGTCCACAGGAATGGGGTCGTCATACGCATAGTAGGCAAATACGTCATACCCCTCGGTGAAATACTCCGGGGTGTGGAACACGTAATTCTCCCCCAGTTCGACACCGGGCACACCCGAACTGTCTGACCAAGCACGCAACAAGAAGGTCTCGACGTCCGCGTTGTTGTAATACGGGGTGAAATGAACGGCCAGTCCCAACAGCGTATCCGGAACTTCCAGCGCATAGCGCATGGCTATTTTTCCGCCAGCAGCCGTCAAAGCGTAGGCCTTTTCAGCCGTACCGTCGTCATAGGCAAAGTCGATGTCGAAAACCTGCTGGAAGGTGATGCTGTCGTTGTCCGGCACCCCCACTTTCTCCGTGTGGAACAAGCCAATGGAACTTTGCCAGACGGCCACGTCAAACACCGCCGTGGTATCGCTCACCGACGCATCGAAGACAAAATCCTCCCCTTGCGGGTTGTTGCCGAGGTAAATCGGTGTTGTGAACGGCGCCTCTGGCAAGACGTTGGTGTTTTGGAAGGGACTTGGGTAGGTTGCCGCCGCTCCATTGAAGGCAATGGAAAATCCGCTTTCGATGTTGTCCGCCTGGGTCGTGCTGAGGTTGCGCTGTTCCATCACCAAGCTGTCGCGCATATAAAACGCCGGGTTGGCCGTGAAGTGGTTCCACGGCATGCGCGTGTATTCGCGCAAGAATGTGTTGACGGGTTCCACGATGGCCACCTCACTTTGCACTTCAAACGTCAGCGGATCGATTTGGTCGTCGAGCAAGATGTAGTCCAAATGCCAGAGGTCTACGTTGCCCGCCAGCG
>CALGDB010000067.1 GCA_937884175.1 uncultured Flavobacteriales bacterium | reverse complement strand
GTTTCTTGGGCAGAAGCAATCGTGCCGAGGAGCACGATCATGAGAGACATCAAGGTGGATTGCAAGGTAAAACGCATGGCACAAATATTTTCTTCAATTTACGAAGGAACCGGCGCGACTGCGAATTCGGTCCAGGCCCCAGGGCGGGATGTCAGTGTTGGACAACCCAGCGCAGGGTCTCGCGCTTACCGGCTGTGCTGGCTTGGATGAGGTAACATCCCGAAGTCAGGTGGGCTGCTGAAAGCGTGATCCGCTCGGTCCTGAAATTCTCGCCGCCCGCAACTACGTATGCATCTACCTCTTGGCCAGCCAAGTCGAACACCCGCACCGTCACCGTTTCACCGGGGGACGCATTGATATCAATTACGGATTCCGTTCGCGTCGGATTGGGCCAAAGGAAGGCCATCAAAGCGGTGCTCGCGTCGTCGGGTTCCAAGGCGTCGCTTCGGGCACTGGGATGGGGTTGAATTTTGGAGACGGACGGTTTGGTGACCGGTGAGGTAGGAGCCTCTGGGCAGGCCGAACCATCAAAGGTCAGGGTTTGCACAAAGTTGGCGGCATTTCCACCGCAATCCGTTCCTGTGTACGTGCGCTGGATTACGAAGGGGGCATCGGGTTGTTCGTCAGGATCTCCCGAAACGACAGTTTCCGTCAGTTCTGCAAGCACCTCTTCGCTGCATTCGTCGGCAAACTCAAAGTCGCATGGTTCTGGCAATTCGGCCTCGCCGAATTCCGCATCGAAGCACAAGGCCACCTCCGATGCGCAATTCCCATTGCTCCAAACCGGTGCGGTCACGTCTGCCCGCACGTAGAGTTGAGGCACCTCGGTGAAGAGGCCGCAATCTGGGTTCAGGGCGTGGTGGAAGTGCACGGTGGCTTCCTGGCCACATGGCACCTCATTCAAAACATCTTCACCCAGATCAATGACTAGGTCGCCGGTCATGCCGCTGACCGCTTGGTTCAAAACCATCCCGCTCCACGCGAACCAGCCGCCGAACCCGTAGTTGCAATTCACGCTGTTACCGCCGGCGCCCAGCTGAAAGCGTTTGCTCTCGTTGAAAGGCATGTGGGACAGTTGCAAATACGAACCAGCGAGCCCATCGGTGCCGATGAGGTACGAGTGTTCAGCGTTGAGGCGGTAGGTGATCAAGGAGGCGGTATCCACGCTGCAGCCGAAGGCGGTCACAAATCCGTGCGACGGGTCTTGCACCAACCACTCTTCACCCAGCAAGGGGTCTTCAAGGACGAGGTGCACGCTCCATTTCAGGTTTGGGCTCATGGTATTTTCCACTTGACCAGTTACTACGGCCAAGCCATTGGCATACCGCGACACGAGCAACGGATAGGATTCGACGAAGTAGTCGGAATTGGCCAATCCGAGTGCAGTGAGTCCAAACACCCGAATGGCGCCGTCGGGTCCGATGCCGTCCGCAGTGGTGCCAATATTGAGCGCGTAATCCGACGTTGCGTCCACCACAAAAGTCTTCACCTCGAGGGGTTCATCCGTGCATCCGGTGGCGGCCAGCACTTCGCCGACGGACTCCAGGGGGAGGTCGCCAAGGCAACCAACTTCCACTACAGGTAAATCGGTGATGAATATGGGTTCGCATCCACCGCAGCCCGTCAAATTGCCTTCGCAATCGTAGTCAGGCAAGGGATAAATGCACAGCGTTGGATCGGAGAGGGTGGCCTCTGGATCAAACGTACAGGCGGTAAAATCCGTGCACCCCACGCAGGTGGTGAACTCGCATGAAGCGAGGTTAGGAATCAGGGCGTTCGGGTCGTAGTTGCAGGCTTCCACAACGGTACAGCCGACGCAAGTGAGGTATTCACAAGAACCGTCGTTGTAGATGGCACCGGGGTCGTAGTTGCAAGCATACTGGTTGGTGCAGCCGATGCACGATTGGTAATCGCACGACCCGTCGTCTTCGGTCGCCGTTGGGTTGAAATTGCACGCCCAGACATCCGTGCACCCGAACTCATCCGCTTGAGCGGCGAGGTCATTCGTCCATCCCAGTGCAGCTAGGAGTAGGAGCAACAATGCAGAGCGGGCGCGGTTTTGGGCCATTCAGCAACTTGGTTAATTCAAACCGAACAGTTTGACTTAACAAGGTCTTGAATTTTTGACGAATAATCAAGACAAAACCGTTAAAACTATGGATGAAGTAGCGTTTTCGAAAAATCAATCGCTTATCCAACCACGATGTTCACGATGCGTCCCGGGACAACGATGACCTTGCGAACGGTTTTTCCATCGAGATGAGCCTGAGCTTGTTCATGCACAAGCACCTGACTTTCGACGGATTGAGCATCCAGATCAGCGGGGACGGTTAACTGGAACCGCACCTTGCCATTGAAGCTAACAGGGTAGGTCACCTCGTCCGCCGTCAGCCAGCGTTCATCCGCCGTGGGCCAAGCTTGATCCAGCACGCTGTCGGTACCTCCACTTAGCTCCCACAATTCTTCCGCCAGGTGTGGAGCAACGGGGCTCGCCAAAACCGCCAACGGCTGCAGAAGTGCGGCGTTCTGGGCCTTGGTTTCGAGGAGCTCATTGACGCCGATCATCAAAGCGCTGATCACAGTGTTGAAGGCATAGCGATCAAGGTCGTCACTGACTTTTTTGATGGTCTTGTGTACGATGCGGTGCTGGTCGTCGGTGGCTGCTGAACCGGCCTCGATTTGGCTGAAGACGCGGTGCAGTTTGCGCAAGAAATTGTGCACGCCGCTGATGCCTTGGGTGTCCCAGGGTTTGTGTTGGGTCAAGGGGCCCAAGAACATTTCGTAGCACCGGAGCGTATCGGCGCCATAGCGTTCCACCAAGTCATCCGGGGTCTGGACGTTGAACTTGGACTTGGACATTTTCTCGACTTCATGGCCGCACGTGTATTCGCCTTCGTCATTGAGAATGAATTCAGCGTTGGCGTACTCGGGGCGCCAGGATTTGAAGGCCTCAACGTCGAGCTTGTCGGATTGGACAATGTTGATGTCCACGTGCAAGCGCTGCGTCTGGAATTCCTTCCGCTTTTCAAACGTCACGAATTGGTCTGTGCCTTGGACGCGGTAAACAAAATTTGAGCGCCCGAGGATCATGCCTTGGTTGATCATCTGCTTGAACGGCTCATTGAAACCAATCCATCCGCGGTCAAACAAGAACTTGGTCCAAAACCGGGAGTACAAGAGGTGTCCTGTCGTGTGTTCAGCACCGCCTACATACAGGTCGACTTGTCCCCAGTAATCTGATTTGTCCCGAGCGCAAAACTCCTCGGTGTTGTGCGGGTCCAAGTAGCGCAGGAAATACCAACTTGAGCCCGCCCAACCGGGCATGGTATTGTATTCCATGCGGTCCCCACGGGTGACGTTCCAGTCTTCCGTTTTGGCACGTGCAAGTGGGGGGTCGCCATCCTCAGTCGGCAAGTAGGCGTCTACCGGAGGCAAGGTTACTTGCTCGTCGCGGATCAACTGAGGGATCTCTCCGTCGTAGTAAATCGGGAAGGGCTCGCCCCAGTACCGTTGGCGGCTGAAAACCGCATCGCGCAGCCGGTAGTTGATTTGCCCGGTGCCAACGCCTTTATCCTCCAGGTAGGCAATGGCTAAAGGAATGGCTTCCACTGGGGTCTTACCGTCGAATTCTCCAGAATTGCACAGGGCGATGTCCTTCTCGGTGTAGACCGATTCATCCGTATCGACGCCTTCGAAAATGGGAGGAATGGATAAGTCGTACGCTTTGGCAAATTTCCAATCGCGCTCATCGCCCGCCGGCACGGCCATGATCGCCCCGGTGCCGTATCCAGCCAAGACGTAGTCGGCAATCCACACAGGAATCTTCTCTCCAGTTAGCGGATGCACGGCGTACCCGCCGGTAAAGCACCCTCTGATTTCGTGGTCACCCGCGCCCTGGCGTTCGCGCTCGGATTTTTGGGCGGCGGCGGTTTGGTACGCCGTTATGGCGTCCTTTTGTTCGGCGGTGGTAAGCACCTCCACCAATTCATGTTCCGGCGCCAAGACCATGAAGCCCACTCCGTAGATGGTGTCTGGTCGGGTCGTGAACACCTCGATGGTGTGTTGGGGCAGGCCCTCGATGCCAAAGTGCACCGACGCGCCTTCGCTGCGGCCAATCCAATTGCGTTGAGCTTCCTTGATGCTGTCCGTCCAATCAAGGCCATTCAAGTCGTCGATCAGGCGTTGGGAGAAGGCCGAAATGCGCATGATCCACTGGCGCATCCGCTTTCGGACCACGGGGTGACCGCCGCGTTCACTCAGGCCGTCTTTGACTTCGTCATTGGCCAAAACCGTACCGAGGGCGGGGCACCAATTGACTTCGCTGTCGGCGAGGTAGGCCAGCCGGAATTGCATCAAGATGTGCGATTGTGCGACGGCATCGCATGCATTCCAATGAGCGGCAGTGAGGGTTCCGTCAAAGGCGTCATCCCATGGGTATACTCCGTCGGGCAACATTTTCCACCAGTCCCCATCGCACGACGGTTGCGCCGTTTCCAGCCCATCGCTCTGCAGCATTTCCACCAAGGCCGAAATGGGTTTGGCGCAGTCGGCGGCTGCATCGTACCACGATTCGAACAACTCAGCGAAAATCCATTGAGTCCAACGGTAGTAGGCCGGATCGCTGGTGCGCACCTGGCGCGACCAGTCGTAGCAGAATCCGAGCTGGTCCAACTGTTCCCGGTAACGCGTCACATTGGCCTCGGTCGTTAAAGCTGGATGCTGTCCGGTCTGTATGGCATACTGTTCAGCGGGAAGCCCGAAGCTGTCGTAGCCCATCGGGTGCAATACATTGAATCCCTGGTGGCGCTTGTACCGGGCGTAGACGTCGCTCGCGATGTATCCGAGCGGGTGCCCGACGTGCAGGCCAGCACCAGAGGGATACGGGAACATGTCGAGGACATAGAATTTTTCCTTCGACGGGTCTTCAGTGACCTTGTAGGCTTCAGAGGCTTTCCAGTTCGTTTGCCAGCGCTGTTCAATTGCTCGAAAATCGTATTCCATGCGGCTTCCCAATTCGCTGCAAAGGTAGTCGCTTGGTATCTTTAGCGCGTGTACTTGCGACAGACTCCTCCGATTGTAAAAGCGATGGCTTCTCAGCTGACGTGGCACGGCCCTGATTTCGTGGACAACGAGGCGGCCGTGTACTTGACCTTCGACGACGGGCCGCATCCGGTCATCACCCGGCATGCCATGCAAATCCTCAGCCGATTCGATGCGCCGGCGACGTTTTTCTGCGTGGGCGAGAACATCGAAAAGCATCCGGATGTCGTTGAGGAACTCAAGGCCCAAGGGCATGCCATTGGTAACCACTCGTATGCCCACGAATCGGGATGGAACACGCCAAATTATTCGTACCTCAAGAGTTTTATCCAGTGCCAGTCATTGACCGATTCGAAGTGGTTTCGGCCGCCTTACGGCCGCATCACTCGGTCACAGGCGGAGGCCATTTCGGCCCAGACGGAAGTGGTCATGTGGGACGTGTTGAGTGCGGATTTTGACGTCAAGAAAACCCCGGAAGATTGCTTTGAGCAACTGCTCGAGAACACCCGCCCGGGAGCCATCGTGGTCTTTCACGATTCAGGTCGCGCCGCGCCGCGCATGTTGCCCATTTTGGAGCCTTACTTGCGGTGGCTCAAAGACGAGGGGTACACGTGTAAACTCCTGCCGTCGCGGGCGTGATTAATCCTCTTTGCCCTGTGCTTTTTCGGCTTCGGCTTTTTGCGAGGCCTCGCGGAGCATTTTGAGCTTGGACTTGATGTCTTCGACTTCCTTTTTGTCCGCTCCTATGGACTTCTCGTACTGGCTTCGGATACTTTCTGCGCCCTTGCCGGTGAAGCGTTCTAAGTTCTCTTCGGTCTTGTTAATTCGGTTGAGCAGGCGGTCGAGTTTCTCCCGCAAAATGCGCTGCTCCCGACGGATGCTCTGGGTGTCGGCTTCTAACAAATTGTCCACGCGTTGCTTGTACGTTTCCATGGCACGCTCGGACTTTTGAGCGCTCAAGGTATCGTAGTGGACATCCATGGCGGTGCGGTAAGCTTCTATCACTTTGTCGAGTGACTTGCGCGGCACAAACCCGATGGCGTTCCAACGTACCGAAAAGGCCTTCAGTGCGACCAAATCTTCCTTGCGCTTACCGCTCAACTGGAAGGTTTTGACCTCCTCGATCAAGGCGTTTTTCTGCTTCAGGTTCTCCTTCTCACCCTCAATCTTGCCGGCCATTTCGGCCGTGCGCGCGTTGAAGAAGGTGTCTTGTGCTTTGCGGAATCGCCGCCAGAGTTTCTGTTCGTCACGGGGAGCGCAGGCTCCAACGGTTTTCCACTCCTTCTGGAGGTCCATCATTTTCGGCCCGTCGTCACGCCAGTTGGTGCTTGTGGCCAAGGCTTCAGCCCGTTCGATGAGGGCAAGTTTCTGGCTCTTGAAAGCATCGCTGACTTCTTTCTGCGCGTCGTAGAATAGTTGCTTTTTGCCAAAGAAGACATCGGCCAGCTCTCGGAATTGTGCCCACAGCGGCTCATTGTGCTCTTTGCCGGCGAAGCCCGTTTTCTTCCATTCTTTTTGCAAATCCAAGACGGTCGCGGTGGCTTTTTGCCAGGCAGCATGCGAGGCTTCAACCTCTTCCGCCACCACGTCGCGAAGCTTCTCGATCAGGGCTGTTTTCGCTTCCGCATTTGTTTTGAAGCCTTCCCGGATTTCATCGTAGTGCGCCTTCGCTTCCTCAAAAACCGGGCGGATGATGCCAAAGAATTTGTCGGACAATTCCTTGTACGTCTCGCGCGGAGAAGGCCCCACGTCCATCCATTGCTTTTGCAAGGCACGGGCGTGCTTCTGGCGGTCGTTCAACGACTCAATGGCCGCGAGCGCTTTCGCGCCTTCGATGAGGTCTTCCTTTTTTTTGAGGTTCACCTTCAGGTCGTGGTCCTTGAGTTCCTTGTAAATGTTGATGTTGTAGAAGAACTCGTCCTGTAAGCGGTAGTACTGGTCATGTACGTCCTTGTACTGGTCACCCGGGACGTCACCCACTTCGCCCCATGCTTCGCGCACTTCATTGAACACGGCGAATGCAGCACCAATGTTCTCTTCTTCTTGGATGGTGTGGC
>CALGDB010000066.1 GCA_937884175.1 uncultured Flavobacteriales bacterium | reverse complement strand
GACCCTTGCATCTGGCTTCCGCAGTTAATGCACCGACCGTGGCTGTGTACTGTTCGACGGTTCCGGCCTTCGGTTTTGGCCCGCTTTCAAGCCGCTCACGGGTCGTGGAATCGGCTGAAACGCTGCCGTGCCGACCGTGCGGTGTGCATGGGAAGACCTCTTGTCCCTTGAAGCACTTTGCGTGTGGGCAGTCCATCACAGTGGACCAGGTGCTCAGCGCGTTGGACGCTCTCTGATCAAAGTTTCAAGCAAAAAAAGCACGCCGTTGGAGCGTGCTTCTCAGAAGTTGCTATTGATGTTATCCGGCGCACTTGCTGCCTGCGCAGAAAACGCGCTCCTCACCGGTGCCTTCCAATCGGATCCAAATGTCCGTTTCAGCATCCATGGCGTCGTAAGCATTGCGGACCATGGTGCCGTCTTGCAGGATGAGGGCAAATCGAATGGATTGCAGCTTGCCTTCCACCCAATCCACCATATCGTAGCGGAATCCGATTTTGACAGCGCTCAGGTCTTTCTGCAGTTGCGCCAATTCGGCTCGCGTCGAGTTTTGGTTGACGTGGACGTTGACGTATCCGGGCTGAACCGTTTCTGCGGCTGCATCCGATTGGGCCTGCGCAGTGGGGTTGATGCCGAGCATGACGATGGCCATGCTGAAGATAAAGGCGATATGTTTCATGTTTCCAAATTACGATTTTTTTCGTGAAAAACTTGAGTGCCATTCGTGCATTGCATGTTGAAAAAATCCGTCCCAAAAACTGCCCTCAAACAACTGTTTTCGATGGGATATGAAGCATCTTTGAAGACCAATCCTTGATCATGCATTTCATCGTATCCAGCAGCCAACTGCTCCGTCACCTTTCTTCGCTAAGCGGCGTCCTCAACAGCAGCAACACGTTGCCCATTTTGGATAACTTCCTTTTCGAATTAGGTCCCGGCGAGGCCATCATCTCGGCAAGCGATCTGGAAACGACAATGACCACGAAGCTCGAGGTCAAAACTGAGAATACGGGTTCTATCGCGGTTCCGGCCAAAATGCTTTTGGACATCCTCAAAGCTTTCCCGGATATCCCGTTGACTTTCAAAATCGATCCGGCTACGTATGCCATCGAGTTGACGAGTGACGCAGGCAAATACAAGTTGACGGGCGCCAATGGCGATGAGTTCCCGAAAACACCTGAATTGGATGATGCGGCGAGTATGACCATTGATGCCGACGCGTTGATCGGTGCGATTAACCGCACCTTGTTCGCGGCGGGCAATGACGACTTGCGTCCGGTGATGTCCGGCATTTTCTTCGAATTTTACTCCGAGAGTGTACGGTTCGTCGCCACAGATGCGCACCGTTTGGTGCGGTATGGTCGCAACGATGTGCAGGCAACGTCCAATGCTCAGTTCATTGTGCCCAAGAAGCCATTGAACCTACTGAAGAACGCAGCCTCACACGCGGAATTGGTGACCATGACCTACACGGACTCCAACGTCCGTTTCCAATTTGACGACGTAACTATCATTTGCCGCCTCATCGAGGGCAAATACCCCAATTACGAGGCGGTCATCCCGAAGGACAATCCCAACCGTATGGTCATCAGCCGAACCAGTTTCCTGCAGGCCATTCGTCGCGTTTCCATTTTCGCGAACAAGACCACGCACCAAGTGCGGCTTAAGCTCGCTGGCAGTGAATTGGTCGTGAGCGCCGAGGACCTCGACTTCGCGAACGAAGCCAGTGAACGCTTGAACTGCAGCTACACGGGTGAAGACATGGAGATTGGCTTCAACAGCCGGTTTCTGATGGATATGCTGAACAACTTGTCCAGTGCCGAGGTTTCCCTGGAAATGTCCGCGCCTAACCGAGCGGGCATCATCAAGCCGACGGAAGCGGAAGAAGAAGGGGAGGACGTTTTGATGCTCGTGATGCCGGTTATGCTCAACGCATAAGCGATTGAGCTTTATTCTTTCGAATTCAAATCGCCTCGACCTCCGGTCGGGGCGTTTTTGTTCGAGCCCGATTTCAGAACGATGCGGAACTGAACGTCTTGGGGGGTGCCATCCTCTGCGGTGGTCGTTTGATTGGCATCCAATTCCCGCTGGCGAACGACATCAGGGTGCTCGGGATGGGCGGCGGCCCACCAGTCGGGCAAGCGCTCATCCGGTGCAGGCGTTTGCAGTTCCAAATCGGGGAGCGGTCCCTTTTTTCGAAACACCACCGCCATCAACAGCCCGCTCAACGCACCTGCGATGTGGCCTTCCCACGAAATGTGTTCGTCAATGGGCAGCATCCACCAGACCATTCCGCCGTATAGAAACGCCACAAGCAACGTCACCCGTAGCAGCAATTGGGACTTCCGGACCACACCAGACGTGAACAGGAAGGCCGCCAGCGCATAGTTGATGCCACTGGCACCGATGTGGTTGCCGCCTTTGGCAAATACCCACAGCCCCACTCCAGAAAGCAGGTAAAGCAGAATCCACGTGCGCGCCGCAATCGACCGGTAGAAATAGAACAGCAGTCCATTGAGCGTGAAAAACGTCGCCGTGTTGTTCCACAGGTGCTCGAGGTCGCCGTGCAAAAACGGATAGGTAAAGACGCCGGTCCAATGCTCGCATTCGCGGGGGTGGTTCCCCCAGCGCCGCCAATTCAACGCATAGGCCTCGTTGATGGCGTAGACCCCCCAGATCAGCAGGAGGAACAGTGCCGTCGTCCACAACGCGTAAAACAGCCGATTGGCATCCAGCACGTTTGGGTTCCAACGAGGACGAGGCATGGAATGGGACAAGCGCATTCCCTTAAGGTACGCAATTGCATCCGAGGGATTCCACAGGTCCGGTTGGATAAGTGCTTTTTACCATCCTTTATCAGCTTGGGCCGATTTTTAGATTTGGTACCAGTCTAATCCCTGTTGGAACGAAGCCCAGAGCACTATGAGCATTTCTGAGATTCACGCGTTGTTGGCCTTGATGGATGATCCGGATGAAACGGTGTACGACCACGTGCGCGATCGGCTCCTCTCTAAAGGCAAAGACGTCCTGCCGTTTGTAAACGACGCCGCACTGTCTGGAAGGGAATGTGCCCTGTTCCAGTCGCGGCTTACCAAACTGCAGGAAGGCCTTCAGCAATCGGACATCCGGGAAGAGCTGGAGGCGTGGATGGAATGCGGTGGACAGGACATATGGGCCGCTGCTCAATTGGTACAGCGCGTAGTTGATTCAGCGTGGCAGGTGGCAGAATCCAATTATGCTTTTGAATCCCTGAAGAAAGAGGTGTGGCTCGAGCTAAACGAAGAGCTCACGGCGCTCGAGCAGGTACGTATCTTGAACCACATTTTCTTCTCTGTTCACGAATTTGAAGGGGTGCGGCGCATCCCGCATGTGCCGTCAGAGGCACTGCCTACAGGGGTGCTCGAAGGAAAGAAAGGCAACCCCGTTGGATTGGGCATATTGTATCTGTCGGTCGCACAAACTTTGGGGATTCCGGTGCGCGGCATCAACCTACCCAACCACTTCATTTTGGCCTATTGCGACGATGCGTTTGTCGGTGAAGGAACGGCCCAGAAAGGCCAGGCGGGCATCCTGTTTTACATCAATCCGTATAGCCGTGGGACGGTCATCGGTCCCGACGACGTTTCTGAATTTTTAAGTCATATCGAAGGTGAGAGCAGGGAAACAGGCTGGCAGTGGCGACCGGCGCTCTCCATGGAGATTGTTCAGCGCTTAGTGAGAAACGTGGCGTATGCGTTACGCGAAGCAGGGGATGAAGACAAGGCGGAGCGCATTCTGGATGTATTCCAACCTTTGCTATCATCGTTTGAGAATGCGGAAGAGCGTTCGGGCGATTATCCGAATGTCTGAAGCAAAGGTGACCGAGCGAACAGAGGCCAACTGCTGCGCCACCTTTTCGGGTAAGATGACTTTACAGTAATGCTGTTCCGGGTCATCGGCTGCTTCGAGCCGCTCACCTTCGTCGAAGCCTGCGACGCTCAAAGTAATCAACATCCAAACGAGTAACTGTCAGTCTTGATTGAAAGCGTCGCGTTGACGCTTTGATACTGCGCGAAAGGCGCTTAATTCTGCGGGCTCCAATACGTTGACGTCGGTCAGGTAAATCCGTGCGTGGCCAACCACTAGTTCAGTTTCCACAAAAGTGGGCAAACGCCGATCGTCAGCTGTAACTAGAACCCGCATTTGATCCCCTGCTTTGAACACTGTACCGTCAATCAGTGTTGGGGAAAATTCCCAACATGTTGTTTCGGTTTTCGTTCGCGGGTCCTCATGCTGGATGGTCCCCTTAAAGTCAAGGCTTGTGCTGTGCAATTCTCCGTCCAAGATGAGATTCAAGTGTACCGTGTCTCCTGGATGGTAGTCCTCCCACGGTAAATGCCGGCAATGGTGCACGGCGGTCATCACGTCGTGCAGTGGGGCTTCCGGATCAACGGCGAGTGCTCCGCTCTTGAGTTCAGGGTCAGCGCTGACCCACCGGACTTCCTCTACGTTTTTCAAAAAGTACCACCGGTCGTAAGCGTGGTTCCCTTCTCGCCCTCGCCGTTGGAAGTTGATGGGGGTTAGGGATGCATCTGCCACACTGGCATAGATGCTGTTGACCGGGTAGAACCAATTCCAGTGTTTACGCGAGGCGCCCCAGCCTTCAAAACTCCAGAGCTGATTTCCGCTATACGCCATGGAGGCTGTGGTGAAACTTACATCCCCGACTTCCAAATAAAAGGGCCCCCATTCATAGGTTACGGTGTAATCCAATCGCTCCCCGTCGGTGGGTTGTGTAGTGAACGACTGCGCAGATGTGGGCGACCACAGCCAGCAGGCCATCGGCAACAAAAAAACCCTGCTCCGAGGCAGGGTTTTTAAGAAATCGGAAACCTGAGCAATCATTAAGAGCCAGGTTCAAATTCGACAAACGCCTTGATGGTCAAGAACGTCTGAGCCGGGTCAGTATTGGCATTGATGGTGACCTTTTTGGTCTGTTGATTTTTCTTGCCTTTGGAGTTGAATTTCACTTCAATCTGGCCCTTCTTGCCGGGCTGAATGGGCTCCTTCGGGCACTTTGGTACCGTGCAGCCACACGAGCCTTTGCAATTGTCAATGATGAGCGGCTCATCACCGGAGTTCGTAAATTCGAACATGTGAGTCACCGCATCGCCCTGGGCCAAGGTGCCAAAGTCGAATTCGTATTCACTGAATGCGATGGTGGTCGTTGGCCCAGTGGGCGAGGTGGCACCTGTGCGTGCGGGGTCGTAGTTCCCGTCCGCACCAGGACTGGTGTTAACAGGAATCTCACGTGAGTCTTGCTCAGCAGCAGGGCGCGATATGGCGGTTTCGCTGCTTCCTTCTCCTGCACATCCAATGGCCAAGATGGCTAGGGCAGGAACAAACAAAAATTTCCAGTTCAATTTCATGGTCTTGATTTTCAAGTCAAAATTACAATTCAAAAGCTATCGTGCGCAAGGTTGGCCTTGTCGAAGGTGCCGTCTTGCAGAATTTCGATCGCACGTTCCAGCGATTCGTTGAGGCCGGAAATCACTCGATAGAAGGTGCTTTGTTCAAGCAGGTTTCGCCCCATCATGGCTTTTAGCCGCAAAGCAATGGCGTTACCGGATGTGGACCAGTCTCCTTCGTTGAATTCGACTCCCTCAGCGGAGGCAAATCTCTGGAAGGCTTCGAGCATTCCGTCGGTCACTTCGAAGGCCTCAAGGAAGGTGTCTTCCGTTGGGTAGGCTACTTCCAATTCAGCCCGCAAACTGTCGACGTATGCGAGGGCGTAGCGGTTATCGAGGCCCTTGCGCAAGATGGAACTGAAGTATGCCGAGTTGTCGGTGGTATCGAGGGGGACAAAAACATCCGGCACAATGCCGCCGCCACCGTATACCGTCCGACCGCGCAATCGGGTCTCGTATTTCAGGCTGTCGGGCAAGTCAAGGCTATCCAGGCTCATCATTTCGCCGGTTTCGTACCGGTCGTACTTTTCCATGCGGTATGCATCCACCCCTTCGTCATAGGGTTTTTGAATGCAACGGCCTGCGGGGGTATAGTATTTCTGTACGGTCAGGCGTACCGCGCTGCCATCGGGCAGGTTGACGGGGCGTTGTACGAGGCCCTTGCCAAAACTTCTGCGGCCTACGATCAATCCGCGATCCCAGTCTTGTACGGCACCGGACACGATTTCCGAAGCGGATGCACTGCCCTGGTCAATCAGCACGACTAGGCGGCCTTGTTCGAACCGGCCTGGGATGCGGGCATACGTGTCATCCCGCGGGAACGAGCGGCCTTCGGTATAAACGATGAGTTTTTGCTCCGATAAGAATTCGTCGGCCATCTGAATGGCGGTGCGCAACATGCCACCGCCGTTTCCTTGCAAATCTAAGATGAGGTCCTCCATGCCTGCTTGCTTCAGCTTGGCGAACGCAATGTAGAGTTCGCTCATTGTGGACTTGGAAAACCGGTTGACTTTAACGTAGCCAATGCCCGGTGCCACCATGAAGGAAGCGTCCACCGAGTAAATGGGGATTTTGTCTCGGATGATTTCGAACGTCAAGAGCTCTGGGTCGTTTCCGCGCTTGATGCCGACGGTAACCAGCGTTCCCTTTGGTCCTTTGAGCAATCGCTGGACGTCCTTGTTGGTCACGCCGGTGCCTGCTACGACCTCGCCGTCGACCGTAACAATGCGGTCGCCCGCCATGATCCCTAGTTTTTCAGAGGGTCCGCCTGGGATGGGCGAAACGACCATGATGGTATCCCGGAATATGTTGAACTGAATGCCAACCCCTTCGAAATTCCCGTTCAAGGGCTCATCGGCAGCTTGGAGTTCTTCCGCAGGGATGTAGACCGAATGCGGGTCCATTTCTTCCAGCATGTTGACGATGGCGGTTTCCACCAGCGATTCCATGTCTGTGTCTTCTACATAGAGCTGGTCCATGTAGTAGAGGAGGGTGTTGAATTTCTGGCCTTGTTCTTCAAAATCGGACTGCTGTGACCACGCCGGAGCAGCCATTCCCAAGACCAAGATTATTCCCAATGCAAACTGCTTTCCCATATCGTTGTTCAATCAGGCCTTAAGGTACCGATTCTTCATGTGAGATGCGCTCCGACACTCCCCAATTTTCCCCAACCGGTTAAGGACAAGCGACGTAAATTTGACAGAGAACCTGAAGAACCTGAACGATGAAATTTTTCCGAGCCATTGCCTTGGTGGGATGGGGGCTGACCTGCACCGTCGCCCTGCAGGCGCAGACGTCACAAGCGCAAGGGGACAAAACCATCCCCGTTATTGAAGTCGATGCACCTAACGTTCAGCATTTGTGGAACCGTGCTTTCTGGCACGAAGAGCACACCGGCAAAACGATGCAAGGGGAAATCCTGGATGCCTCGTTTGATTTTTTTGAACAGGCCGATGCGGCCGCGACAGAAGACGGAACGGTGTGGACCTTGCGCATTCGTGTGGAGGACGCTCCGGCCTTGTGTGTGTATTTCGATGCATTCCATCTTCCCATGGGTTCCTCGTTGACGTTCGAATCGGAGGCGGGTCGCTTCAGCAGCCCGTATGTTGAAGGCCCGATTGATTACACTGAAAACAACGACCACGGACGGTGGGTGAGTGGTGAAGTGCCGGGTGAAGAATTGGTGATGCGGTACGTGCAACCTGCCGATGTGGTTGGCGTACCCGAGCTGCATGTGAATGCAGTCGGCTACTTCTTCCGCTTTTTGTGGCTTGATGGCGAATACGATTTGCTTGCGGAAAACAACCGCGGTTCGGACCCCTGTCAGGTGGACGTAATGTGTCCGGAAGGCGATGATTGGCAGTGCCAGCGAGACGCCGTGGTGCGGCTGCGGGTGTCTCAGAACGGAGGCATCTACCTGTGCTCAGGCGCGATGGTGAACAATACGGCTCAGGATTGCAAACAACTATTGCTGAGCTCGTTTCACTGTGCAGACGAGGTAGACGAAAACGGCTGGTCCTTGCTCAAGGTTCGCTACAACTACGAATACTTCGAATGCGAGGGCTCGTCCAGTTTCAATTCGCACGTTCGCACGGGCGTCTTTTACCTCACCGGCTCTGACGATATGTTCGGGAACAACATCAACGGCTCGGATTTTCTCCTGCTTGAGGTAGAGGATCCGGTTTTTGACAGCTGGACGCCGTTCTACGCTGGCTGGGATGTCAGCGGTTCCAATCCGACCAGTGGCGTCGGTATCCACCACCCGTCCGGCGATCGGAAAAAGATCTCCACCTTCACGACCACTGCTGCGAACAGCAGCGCATACCATCCCGGGGCGCACTGGCGGATATACTGGCAGGAAACCGTGACCAACCACGGCGTTACCGAAGGCGGTTCGTCGGGGTCACCGCTGTTCAATCAGAACCAGCACATTGTGGGTACGTTGACGGGCGGTGCATCGTTTTGCGATTCACCGAACGCTCCAGATTACTATGGGAAGATGAGCTACCACTGGGATGGCAACAATCCCATTTCGGATGAAGAGAAACTTTACAATTTCCTCGATCCACTTGGAACGGGCCAAGAAGTGTTGGACGGCAGCTATGTGACCGATTTGAAAGTGCCATGTGCCGAACAAACCATCTGCGGCGTGGTAGAAGTTGAGGAGGAGTGGTTGATTGAGAACGAATGGTCCATTCGACCGAACCCAGCGCGGGACCGCGTGTACGTGGACTGGTCCGGTGAGGTACAGGCCGCTGAACTGCGCTTTTACGACGCCCTTGGGCGACCGGTTGCCCAGTTTGATGTCCGGCAGATGGCCGTCCCCGCAGCCGATGTGAGCGGGTGGGCGCAGGGCCTGTACTACGTCACGGTGGAGACCGCTGGTGGAGCGACCGCCACGCGCAAGCTCGTCATCGAATAAGGAGCGCTAGTTCGCGACCCACGAGAGTTTTTCGAGCTCGATTTTGCTTTTGAATGCCCCGAACAAAACGGTGGCTGCGTTCTTGTGCATCGCGATGACCTCGCCGCGTTCCTTCCCGCCGTTGCGCAACCGAACGGTTGATCCCACCTGGATGCGTTCGACAAAATGCTTCGGCCGACGTTTGGAAGTCTTGGCGGACTGCGCGCGTTTCTTCGCTTGTTTGGCCGCTTGATTTTCGAGGCGCTTGGTCTTCTCGACGGCGAGGTATTTTTCGACGTCCTGAAGGAGCGCTTTGTTCCGGCTACCCGGATCAAACTTCTCTATGAACTGCTGCAGTTTGCGCCCGCGGTGCAATGCATCGTTGTTGTCCTCGGCCATTGCTTGTTGGGCTTCGGCCCGGTCGTTGATGTGCTGTTCGCGGCGGTTCATGGTCACCTTCAGTTGCTCGAGTTCGAGCTCCTTTTTGAGGTGCCGGTCGGTCACTTTGGCCAGTGTGTTTTTCTCTTTCTGAAGCTCCGAAATCAATTCGTCCAACTTGACCTTGCGGTGATCCAACTTCCCTTTGGCGCGTTTGATGAGGTCGTTGTTGATGCCATTGATGTGCGCCACCTCGAAGGTAAATGAACTGCCGGGGGGACCGATATCGAGCTTGAACAACGGTTGCAGGGATTCTTGATCGAATCGCATCGAACCGTTGATGGCCTCGGGCAACTGGGCGGCGCGGGTCTTGATGTTGGCATAGTGGGTGGTAATGACAGCGAAGACGCCGCGTTCGTACAACTCTTCAAAAAACACCTCCGCCAAGGCACCTCCCAACTCCGGATCCGAGCCTGTGCCAAATTCATCGAGCAACAGGAGGGAAGACCGATCGGCAACATCCAAAAACCCCTTCATGCGGTTTAAGCGGTAACTGTATGTACTAAGTTGGTTTTCAATGCTTTGATTGTCTCCAATATCCGTCAATATGGACTGAAAACAGCCCATCTCGCTGTTGGGGTGGGCGGGGATGAGCAACCCGCTTTGCAGCATCACTTGAAGCAAGCCTACCGTCTTGAGCGTAATGGATTTTCCGCCGGCGTTGGGGCCGGAAATAACCAGCATGCGTTCCTTGCGCTGCAGTTGCAACGTCTGCGGCTCAGTGTGCAGTCCGCTGGCTGCATTTTGCATGGCAAGCAGCGGGTGGTATGCTTGGATGAGGTGAAAGTTTTCGTCCTTGCGAATGCCGGGTAGGTCGGCGTCCATTTCACGAGCCAACTGCGCCTTGGCACGGGCCCAATCCAATTCGACCAGCAGCCGATGGTACGATCGGAGGTCGGGCAGGAAGCGTCGAATCTGCTGCGTCAATGCGCGCAGGATGCGATGGATTTCCTTGCGTTCATCGTCTTGGAGCATCTCCATTTCGAAGTTCATGGACACCGTCGATGCGGGTTCGATGAAGGTGATGGAGGCGTTCTTCGACTGCCCCAAGGCGGTCCCGGCTATTTTGCGCTTGTGGGTGCTGCTGACCGCGAGGACGCGGCGCTGGTTGATGAACCCTTCTTTGGTGTCGGCCAGCCATCCGCGCTCCTGGTTCTTCTTGAGTTCTTTGAGGAATTGCCGGTTGAGGTTTCGTCGCAAGCGAACCTTCTCTTCCCGGATTTGAATCAGCTTGGGTGAAGCGTTGCTACGGACTTCGCCTTTGGCATCAAAAACCCCATCGATTGCTTTCGGGAGTTCTTCATTGGGCTCGAGCCCGTCGATCAGTTCGCACAGCCGGGGAGAACCATCGGCCTTGCCTTCCAGCGCTTCGATGACCCCATTGACGGTTTCCGTGGCGGTCCGAATGCGGTTGAAGCCGGCTTCATCCAGCACGGAATCCCGAACGGCAAGGCGCTCGTTGTCCGCAGCGATTTCCTCTCCTCCGACGGCTGGAAAGGGCACCCCTTCGCTACGCAGGTTGAGGAATTCCTTCGTTCGTTCCAATTCTCTGCGCCACGATTTGGGATTGACTCGGGGATGCAATTGGGTTGCGCGGTCAACCGTCGTAGGGTTGTGGCAATGGTTCAGCAACAGCGTTTTGACCAAATCAAATTCTAGGTCCTTGGCGGTTTGGTCATCGAAATGCGCCATCCGTCCATCGGAAGTCGAGCGCTTGGCGCGCCGTGCGTTTTTCGGATTACTCGCCATGGTTTTGGGTCAGTTGAACGGGTCCCCACCCTCGGTTTGCACATTCAACGCGCAAAACTTCAGCGATGTTCTCCGTTTGGTCGGGATGAAACCAATGCACGCCTTCCATTTTCTGGAACCAGGTCATCTGGCGTTTGGCAAATTGCCGGGTGCGGAGCTTGATTTCCTCGGCAACTTGGTTCGCTGTCCATTCGCCTGAAAAATAGGCGTTCCATTCCCGGTACCCCACTGTTTGCAGCGCATTGGCTGACCAATGAGGGCGCAGGGCTTCCACCTCTGCTTTCAACCCCGATTCCATCATCAGGTCCACCCGGCGGTTGATGCGGTCGATCAATTCCGCGCGTTCCCGCTTCAGACCGATGACGAGGGTGTCAAATGGGCGCTGAACAGTCGAGCTTGAATGAAAACTCGAAAAGGGCTTACCGCTAGCCAAGCAAGCCTCCAAGGCGCGCACCACACGTTGCGGATTCTGGGTGTCCATGCTGGCGGCATGCGCCGGATCCAAACGTTTTAATTCATCCACCAGCACCTCCAATCCTTCCGATTCCAAACGGGCATTGAGAGCGGTTCTGATGGTCAGGTCGGCCGGCACGGGGTCGAGCCCTTCGAGGACGGCCTTCACGTACAACCCGCTGCCACCGCTCAGAACGGCGCACTTGTGGTGAGCAAACCACTGTTCGAGCCAAGCCAACGCATCCGATTGAAATTGCCCGGCACTGAAGAGGGCATCGGGCTCGAGAAAGTCCACGAAGTGGTGGGGCACTGCTGCGCGCTCTTCGGCAGTGGGCTGGGCCGTGCCGATGGGCATGCCGCGGTACACTTGCCGGGAATCGGCGTTCAGGATTTCGCAGTGCAAGGCATTCGCAACGGCGATGGCGAGGGCTGTTTTACCAACGGCCGTAGGGCCGATGACAACCACCAACAGCGGGCGCTCCTGTTGGGCTCGGTGTTCCGACAGGGGAGAAAGCTGTGCTGCGCGGGTCCCGTCCATTCAGAACAGGTCGACGTGGTCATCGATGTTTTCCATGCCGGGCGTTTCGTCGTCGTCCTCGTCGAGGTAGGCATCGATTTCGGGATCGCCGGCTTTGGCATCGTCGCTGAAAACGTCGTCAAGCAATCTCGCATCATCGAGGCCCTCGGGTTCGCGGCTCATGGGGTCGGGCGTGGTACCGAATTCCATCATCAATCGGGGGTACCCCACGCCGTCTTCAGCGGCCCCCATGGCCAACGGCTCGAGGTAGAAGCACCACATCCGGAGGTAGTCGTACACGTAGAGCCCGCGCGCGGTAGGTGTTGGCAGGATGTCCCGCACGGTAGCGTTCTCCATGGAGGGGAATTCCGGACCCATCGCCATGAGTGGGTACTCCGCGCCCTTATCCCAGGCCTCGTTGCTTTGGTAGAAGGAGGCCATTTCATTGGCGTTGTCCCAATTGAAAGCATCGAGCGTGGACAAGTGCAGGTGCATCAACGGTGCATCGAGTTCGATTTCGATGTCGCGAAAGATGTCCTCCTCAACATCGAGAATGACCCGGATTTTGACGACTTGATCCATGCCTTAAAGATAGGGCAACAAGTCGACCGGATCGATGTTCGAATGGTTCGCGCAATGCACTGTTTTGCCGTCGCGGATCAAGAGCAGTTGAGGCGATTGGTGTTCGGTATTCAGGTCAGCAGCAATTGCATCACTGACTGCGCGATAATTGAGCAAATCGAGTAAAAAGGGTTGGACGTCTTCAGGCAAATCCCATCGCTGCTGCGTGAGCTTCAGGGCCATGTGGCTGATACTGCATCGGGTGCTGTGTTTGAAAACCGCAACTGGTCCGACATGTGATGCTTTCAGGGCGGCGTTCCAATCTTCCAATGATTCCAATGCGTTCCAATCCATCTTGCGGTAAATTTGACCGCAAAATTATCCTGTTCATGGACACACGATTTATAAAAATTCCTGTTGCCGCTGCGAGCTTGGCCTATGCGATTCAATTGTTCACCGTCGGGCAAGTCGGTGCCGGCGTGGGCATGGTGCTGGTGGCTGCCCTCCTTGTGTTGATCACGTTGCAGAGTATGCGTTTGTTGATGGCCTTTGTCAGCTTGCGTCAACAGAAAATGGAGGATGCGCGCAAATGGTTGGGCCGCGTCAACCCCAAGCACCTGTGGCCCCGTCGCCGCGGCTACTGGTACTTTCTGTCGGGGAGCTTGATGATGGAGCACAACATGAACGAGGCGGAACGGCTGTTGAAAGAGGCGCTCGAGATAGGGTTGAAGCAAGACCACGATAAAGCCGCTGTGAAATTGAATTTGGCCGTTGTGGCTTCTGCCAAGCGCAAGACCAAATTGGCCAAGGCCCTGCTCAATGAGTGCAAGCGCCTCGATGCCAAAGGCGTGTTGAAGAAAGACATCAAGCAGGTGGAGGCAGCCATTCGCAGCCCGCAGCAAATGCGCATGCGCGGCCGCTGATTAAGCGTTTTGTTCGTCCGGTCGCGTGGCGGCAAACGCCGCTGGATTGGCCGCTGCTTGCTGGATGCGCTGCATCAGTTTTAGGCTGTCCTCTTGGGCTTCCTGGCACAGCTGTTTGAGTGCTGCTGAATCCTGAGGAGCCTTCCACGGGTTGGATTTGAAGGTGCCAATGTGTAGGCGCAACAAGGAATTGCTCTTGCGCACAATGCGCTGGGCCTCGGCCTCACATTCCGGGTGGTGCATCATCAACTGCAACGCCTGCTCGTTGATTTCCGAGAAGAAGGCATGAATCGCACGTTGTATGTGATGAAGCGGCAGCAAGGAGACGGACTTGGTTGTGAGTGTGCACTTAATATGCACCTACCAATGTAGTCCGGGCCTTGCAATTTTCCAAATCCCAACCGGGATGCCTTACGCCCCGAGCAGCTCCGAAAGGGCCTCGTTCAAGCGGCTTGAAGCAAGGAATTGTTCCTCGAGAGTACCCGCGAAAGGGAAGGCTGTATCGATCCCTCCGACCCGTTTGACTGGTGCGTCAAGGTCTTGCCAGCAGGCCTCCTGGATCCGGGCACTGAGTTCGGCCCCAATGCCTCCGGTCAAGGTGTCCTCGTGGAGGACAAGGGCGCGGTTGGTCTTCCGCACGCTTTCGAACACCGTGCCCTCGTCCCAAGGGAGCAACGTCCGCAGATCGATGATCTCGATCGACGCACCGGAGGCTGCAGCTGCGGCCTCGGCCCATTGCACGCCCAGCCCGTACGTGATGATGGTGGCGTCCGTACCCGACTGCACCGTGAGTGCTTTCCCCAATTCGATGGCATAGGGCTCCTCTGGAACAGGGCCGCTGAGTGAACGGTAGAGGTACTTGTGTTCAAAAAACAGCACCGGATTGGGATCTTCAAAGGAGCGCAGCAAAAGCCCTTTGGCATCTGCTGGCGTGGAAGGGTAGACCACCTTGAGTCCCGGTACGTGGAAAAACCACGCTTCTGTGGATTGGCTGTGGAACGGTCCGGCCCCCACGTTTCCGCCCGTAGGCATGCGGACGACTACGTCGGCTTGCTGTCCCCAGCGCCAGTGGATTTTAGCGAGGTTGTTGACGATTTGGTTGAAGCCGACCGTGACGAAGTCGCTGAATTGCATCTCCATCATGGCTTTCTTGCCGGCAATGCTCAGGCCCAAGGCTGCGCCAACAATGGCCGATTCGCACAGTGGCGTATTGCGCACGCGTTCTTTGCCAAATCGCTCTACAAATCCATCCGTCACTTTGAATACGCCGCCGTACTCGGCGATGTCTTGCCCCATGAGCACAAGCTCTGGAAAGGTCTCCATGGCTTGTCCCATGCCTTCACTGATGGCGTCGATCAACCGCAAATCCCGAACGCCTTCCGCCGGCAGCTCGGGTTCGGTAGACCACTGGGTCGCTGGTACTGGCGCAAACCGGTCCCGCAATTCCGTTTCGAGGTCCGCTGAAATCTCGGGTTCTTCCGCGGCGGCTTTCAGCCCCGATTTGATCAACTCGGCATGGTGCGTGCGGACCTCCTCGAGGAACGCTTCGTTGAACACGCCGTTGTCCAAGCCCCAAGACGTGAACCGTTCCACGGGGTCGATTTGCCCCCAGTGGTCGATCAGCCCTTCCGGGTAATACTTTGTGCCGGAGGCCTCTTCGTGTCCGCGCATTCGGAACGTTTTGAATTCGAGGAGGATGGGGCGGGGGTGCTGCCGAATGCTTTCGGCGGCGTCTTTCACTGCGTGGTAGACCGCAAGAACGTCGTTGCCATCCACTTTAATGGCGTCTTCGGCGGGAATGCCGTACCCGATCGCTTTGTCGGTGAAATGCTCGAATCGGAATTGCTCGTTCGACGGTGTGCTCAGGCCCCAAGCGTTGTTTTCGATGCCGATGATGACGGGCAATTGCCACACGGCTGCTACGTTGACGGCTTCATGAAAATCGCCTTCCGAGGCGCCGCCGTCTCCGGTGAACACGAGCGTGGCCTTTTGTGCTTGGTTCAATTTGTGCGCCAATGCAATACCATCGGCGATACCCAATTGCGGTCCGAGGTGCGAAATCATCCCCACAATGTGGTGCTCGGGTGAACCAAAGTGGAAGGAGCGGTCGCGTCCCTTGGTGAAGCCGTTGGCCTTTCCTTGAAATTGTGAGAAAAGGCGATCGAGTGGGATGCCGCGCGTGGTGAAAACGCCCAAGTTTCGGTGCATGGGCAGGATGAATTCATCGGAATCCAATGCCGCCGCTGCCCCGACCGAGATGGCTTCTTGCCCCATGCCACTGAACCACTTCGAAATTTTGCCCTGCCGCAGTTGGCTCATCATTTTCTCCTCAATCATGCGCGGGAGCATGAGCTGCGTGTAGAGTGCTTTGATGGCGTCATGTGAGCAATCTCGACGGTCAAAGGCCATGGGGTTAAAGGGGAATGAGGCGTCGGACATGGAATGCAAAATCCAGCCCAATTTAAGTCCAATCTACCCAAGCTGCTGTCACCAACCCGGGGTTTATCTTCGCGCCATGGCTTCGACCGACACCATCGACCAGCGTACACCGAATCAGACCGGTGAGCCTGCGCGGTTTGTGGAAGTTCGGTTCCCAGCTCAGTGGAGTTCCGACGCGGCGCGCATCAAGCGGGTGCTGGCCAAATCCGTGGGCTGCAGCGAGTCAGAACTCGGTGAATACCGCGTGGTGCGCAAAAACCTCGATGCGCGCAAACGGCCGGTTCAAGCGGTCTGGCGATTTGAGGTGGCTCGAGCGGATGGTCGATTGTCGGAGGTGCGTACCCTCGACCCGCAATTGGATGCCCTCCCAGACGACGCGGAATCGGTCTACGTCGTAGGTGCCGGACCGGCAGGATTGTTTGCGGCGCTCGCGCTCATCCGCCAAGGCCGGCGTCCCATCGTTTTGGAACGTGGCCAGCCGGTACGCCAACGCCGGCGGGACCTTGTGAAAATCACCCGCGACCACACCGTAGATCCCAATTCGAATTACTGTTTTGGAGAAGGCGGAGCAGGCACCTATAGCGATGGCAAACTGTATACGCGAAGCCACAAGCGAGGCGACATCCGCGGTGCTTTGGAGTGGTTGGTTCACTTCGGTGCTGACCCAGCGATTTTGGTGGATGCCCATCCGCACATTGGGACGAACAAACTGCCTCAAATCATTGAGCGCATGCGCAAGGCCATTTGCGCGGCTGGTGGCCAGGTGCATTTCGGTGCGCGGTTGGTTGACGTGGAGGCCGTCGACGGTGTATTGGATGCAGTAGCCTGGGAAGACGTGGCCACGGGAGAACGCCACCGGCGCCCCGCGAAACGTCTGATCCTCGCCACGGGGCACAGCGCCCGCGATGTTTTTGAGTTGTTCGATGCGAAGGGGTGGGCGTTGGAAGCGAAGCCGTTTGCGATGGGGGTGCGCATTGAACATCCGCAGTCCTTGGTGGATGCCATCCAATACCATGGTGAGGAACGCGGAGATGTCTTGCCGCCTGCATCGTACCGGTTGGTTTGCCAAGCCAACGGGAGGGGAGTCCATTCGTTTTGCATGTGCCCCGGCGGTATCGTCGCGCCGTGCGCCACGGAACCAGAGCAAGTGGTGACCAACGGGTGGTCGCCCTCAAAGCGCAACAACCCGTACGCCAATTCGGGGATGGTCGTTCAATTGACTGCGGTCGATTGGGAGGGCTTGGGCTTCCAAGGACAGCTCGGCGGATTGGCCTTCCAGCGGGACGTGGAGCGAACGTGTTGGGAAGCCGCGGGTCGAACGCAGCGGGCACCGGCACAGCGGTTGGTGGATTTTTTGGCCGGTGATCGAGGCCGCACGTCGAAGGCGTTGCCGGATTGCTCGTACGTGCCCGGTGTGGTTTCGGTGAACCTCCGTGAGCTTCTGCCGGATGTGATTTCGGATGCCTTGGCGGCCGGCTTGCGCACGTTTGGCAAGCGCATGCCCCGTTACCTCGCCCCTGATGCCATTTTGATCGCTCCCGAGTCCCGCACCTCAAGTCCGGTCCGTATTCCCCGCGACCGAGCGCACTTGATGCACCCGGATGTAGCGGGGTTGTTTCCGTGTGGAGAGGGCGGTGGCTACGCCGGCGGCATTTTGTCCGCAGCATTGGATGGGATGCGGGTAGCGGAGGCGGTGGTCCGGGCATAAAAAAAGCCACCAGTGAAGGTGGCTTTCTTGGCAGGCTCCTGGTGGGCTTGCCGTCGTCAAATAATTCCAATGTTATTCCGCTGAAGCGGTGCCTTCGTTCAATTGCTGATCCAGCGCGGCTACCACCGCGACGTCGACCAATTTGCCATTGAATTCACCCACGATGAAGGCTTCAGTAAATCCAGCTTCCTGCATCGTTTGCAATTGGGCTTGAGCGTCGCGCATGGAGAAAACCGGTTGCGTGACAAATGTCATCGTGCTGGATTGGTCAAACTTTTGCGTGACTTCACCTTTGAGTAAAAACGGAGTAATGCGCTCCACATCCAACTTGCGCACATCCGGTGTCAACTGGATGCGGTACGAAGGGCGAATGGCCGGCATAACGGCACGTAACGCGTCGATGTTCATGCCCTCGAGCGCACTAGTCGCAGCTGGAGCGGGGCCAGCTGGGGTGCGTACGGCTTTCACCTTGATGGTGGATTTGTCCGTTCCGAACGACTTCAGCAAGCGCATTTCGGCAGGGGTCAACCCTTCGCTGCTCACGGCCTGCACTGCAGGGGCGTTGTCAGGCGTTTCGATGCGCTGGAAAACTTCGAGGGTTGGAGCCGTTTGCTCGCTGCGTTGGGCAGTGACGGCTTCCCATTGCGCTTCAGACAAGGCAATGCCCTGCATGTTCACACGGGCATGGGGGGAGAATGGTTCGAGGTCTTCGTAATCGGCAACACCGTCCTTGTCGGAGTCGGTTGGGCATCCGCGCTTATCAACGGGTGCGCCAATCGGGGTCGCTGGGCAGCGGTCGCGGTTGTCTTTCACACCGTCTTGGTCAAAATCATTGCCCAAATCGGCCAACTCAACGGGGAGCTCGATGCGGGGTTCTGCATAGTCTCGGCCCACGCGGATGCCGATGCCCGCCTGAGCGGTCGTCAGCATGTCCCGGTGACCGGGGCGGGGATCCAAGCTGGCTTCGGCTCCGGCCAACATGGCAAAAGCAGCACTCGCATAGACCCGAGGAGTCAAATTCAAATTCACGCCCACACGAATGGGCACAGCCACGTTGCGCTGCGTCGCAGTCTGGGACTCGTAGCTGTAGTCTGGTGTCAGCTCTCTAGCGAGCACGTTGGCGTGTGCAGCGTCTTCGGCCATGTCGTAGACTTTGCCGTTACTCCAATAGAAGTAGGCATTGCCTTCGGCATCTGCCAAATCGGCAAAATTCGACTGTTGCATGTAGTTAATGCCCAGACCGATCCACGGCTGAATGACCTTGCCGTTATCGTACGGTGTATGCAGGCGGATGCCCGCGCCAAGTCCATACCACTCGGACATTTCGTGTCGGCGATCGGCGGCCGTCAATCCCAAACCACCCCAATTCAATTCAGCGTCGGCCGAGCAATACGGCATGATGTCCGTAAACAGGGAGAGTTGAGTGGAATACGTTCCGGTGGAGGCAATTTGAATGCCGTCTTCTAAGTTGGAGGCACCGGTGAAGCTCGTTGGGCCGGTAACGATTTGCAAGCCCGTTTGGGCAAAAACACTGCCGGTGATGGCAAGGAGCAAAGCGATGCACGCAGTTTGAATGGCTGTCCGCATGGGTTCTAAGGGAATTAATTGACAATTCATCCCCACCCTTTACGGTGGTCATCGAGAAAGAGTTTCAGTTAATCGCAATTTCTTCTGCAGCCATTCGGCCGACCTCCATGCCGATTGCCACG
>CALGDB010000065.1 GCA_937884175.1 uncultured Flavobacteriales bacterium | reverse complement strand
GGGAATTGGACGTTTGTTTTCAACCACGAAACCCAGGGATGCACGGGCAACAACGGCCCCACCAACCAAACGGTTAGCGGCGCCGAAATCCTCGAAAACAGCAGCGCGTCGGATTTTGCGCTCCTGCTGTTGGATGAAACCCCTCCGGCCAACTACGACGTCTTTTATGCGGGCTGGGATGGAACAGACGCGACCACGATTCAGAATACCGTGGGCATTCACCATCCTTCAGGCGATTTGAAAAAAATCTGCATCGATGAAGACGCGGCCTACCACTACAATGCCGCAGGCGCTGCCGTTTGGTGGATCGACGAATGGGAGGATGGGGTCACCGAAGGCGGTTCGTCCGGTTCGCCACTGTTTGACCAGAACCACCGCATCATCGGACAACTCTACGGCGGAGCTGCGGCGTGCCAAGGCACCTCAAACAACGGTCAGTTCGACTATTACGGTCGCATGGGTGTGAGCTTCAACAATGGCATTGCGGACCACCTCGACCCCCTCGGTTTGGGGCTTGAAGTTTTAGACGGGTACCCGGCAGCGGGCTGTGTCACGTCATTCGCATTGGACATGGGAATTGGCATCAGCGACGCTTCTAATGGGGTGCTGTGTGGCGGCGGCGAAGTGGTCATCGAAGTCAACTTGACCAACCAAGGCACGGATGAATTAACGTCCGCAGTCATCGGTTACACCATCGATGGTGGCGCAGGGCAGACGACTTCCTGGAACGGGTCGTTGGATCAATACCAATCCACCACGGTATCGCTTCCGGCGTTCGATGCGCCCGACGGCAATACGACGGTGGAGGTTTACGTGGTGTCTGTGAACGGAAGCACCGATGAAAACACCTTCAACAACGCTGCTGAAACGTCCTTCACGGCATTTGCTGGTGACACGTTTGATTTTAGCCTCGAGCTGGTGTTGGATGATTACGGTTCTGAAACGACCTGGGACCTGCGTCGACTGGGCCAAGTGATTTACGAAGGCGGACCCTACGAAGACGATCAAGATGGGCAGGTGGTATCGGTGCCACTGTGCCTAGAAGAAGGGTGTTACATCCTTCGCGTCTATGACAGCTGGGGTGATGGGATGTGCTGCGACTACGGGGAAGGCAGTTGGTCCATCCTCGGTCCACAGGATGAGGTCATCGTCACGGGTGGGGAATTCGGCGAGCTGGACCTCGAACAATTCTGTACGGATGAAATGAGCATTGCTGAAATGCCTGTGAGCGAGCTTTCGGTATACCCCAATCCGGCGAGCGACCTGATTTCAATCAAAGGCATCGGAACGAGCGCGATTGTACGTGTGTTTGATGTGACGGGACGAAGCATTGTAGCGGAGCAGGTGTGTTCTGATAATGCAAGGATTTCAACGGCTTGTTGGCCGCGCGGTTGGTCCATCCTACGTGTGGAATGGAATGACCAAGTTCGTACGGCACGGGTTTTGCTGAAGTAAGGGCATGACTGCTCGAATCTTCATTTACTTGTTGTTCGTTGGGGGGTGCCTCAGCTGTTCACCGCCCGCTGCGGTGCAAGCCACTTCTGAGGCCGCCGTAAGCGATCCCTTCGAACTGCTGGACGCTCGGGTGGAAGGGGATGCACTCGTGGTTCGGGTCCAGTACAGCGGTGGAGGTCAGCATGATTTTGCGTTGGTCTCTTCTGGAGCCCCAACGAAATCGATACCCCGGCAGGTCTTATTGGAGATTCGCCACGATAGCCAAGGCGATCTTGCGAAGGCGATGATTATAGAAGAAAGAACATTCGATTTGACGCCGTATAGTGACCCCAAGAACAATGAGGTACACCTTCGGATTCAAGGAGTCGACGACGTTATAGTTTACCGTTATGCCCCTTGATCGAGGATTTTATCCGCAAGCACATTACTGAGCTTAAAGTAGCTTTCTTCGCTCCATCCGGCAACATGTGGAGAGAGCACTGTGCGCGGATGCTCCAGCAAACGCTGCAACGCGGCCGGTCGCTCGGCCAGTCCCTCTAGGCTGCGCCTCTCAAATTCGAGGACATCCAGCGCCGCACCTGCGAGCTGACCGTTGTCCAAGGCATCTAGCACAGCTTCGGTATTGACCACTTCGCCACGGGCGGTATTCAACAGGAAAAATGGTTGGGTAAACTCAGCCAGCCATTGGGCATTCACCATGCCGAGGGTTTCAGCCGTCAGCGGAACGTGTAAGGAGACCACATCTGCTGAATGCAAGAGCTCATCCAAGCTACATTCTTCCACACCGTATTCGCCCTCGAAGCCGGAGGTGTATTTGTCGTACGCCAGCACCCGGCACCCGAATCCGCGGAGGCAACGGGCGAACGATCGCCCCATGTGCCCGAAGCCGATGATGCCCACGGTTCGGGCTTCCAGTTCCAAGCCGCGGTGGCCCTCGCGGTCCCAGCCGCCGCATCTGACGTGCCGGTCCGCGCGGGTGAGCCTATGCAACATGGTGAGCAGTTGTCCCACCGTGTGTTCCCCGACAGACGTGGCATTGCCCTCAGGGGAGGAGATGACCCGCACGCCCCGCCTTTCGGCGTCGGCCACGTTAATGTTATCCAGTCCAGCGCCGCTGCGCGCCACCCATTGCAGTTCAGGCAGCGCGTCGATCAGCGCTGCATCCACGGTCAGCCGCGAACGCAGCACGATGCCGTTGCAGGTGGACAACGCCCCAGCGAGCAGGTCGTCGCGCGACATGGTTTCAGCGTGCATGCAGTCCATGCCTGCAGCCGTCAAGCGCTCCCAGAGAACTTCGTGGACTGTATCGAGGAATGCGACGCGTGCCATCAAATCAAGTAACCGGCAATCACCCCGCCAACGGCGAAGTAGATCATCAGGCCGATGATGTCGTTGACGGTTGTGATGAAGGGCCCAGTGGCCAGTGCCGGGTCGATTTTGTACCGGTCGAGCATCAGTGGAACGAACGTGCCGAACAGCGCTGCGAAGACAATGACGCAGAGCAGGGCGATGCTCACGGTGATGCTCAAAGCGGTGCCGAACCCGAGGACCATACTCGATCCGAGGATCAGGATGCCGCAAATGATTCCATTGATGAGTCCGACGCCGAGTTCTTTGGAGAGGCGACTCAAGATGTTGCCAGCGGCCATATTACTGGCGGCGAGACCCTGCACCACGATGGCTGCAGATTGGACACCGACGTTTCCGCCCATCGCCGCAATCAACGGAATGAACAAGGCCATTTCGGCGTTTTCATGAATGTCAAAAGCGCCGATAACGTACGCGCCGCCAATCCCGCCAACCAGACCAATTAACAACCAAGGCAGCCGTGCGCGGGTCAAGGTCCACACGCTATCGCTGGATTCGACGTCTTCCGAGATACCGCTGGCAAGCTGGTAATCCCGTTCGGCGTCCTCGATGATGGCGTCAACCGCGTCGTCAATGGTGATGCGCCCGAGCAAACGTCCCGCTTCATCGACTACGGGCAGCGCGACCAAGTCGTAACGCTCCATGAGTTTCGTGGCCTTGTCTTCCGGCTCTTCCGCGAGTATGGTTACGATGTCGCCTTTGGATTGCAGTTCGCTGATGCGTGAGCGCGTGCTTTCCGCTGCCAGCAGCAGGTGCTTGAGGCTGAGCCGTCCGGTGAGCCGGTCTTCGGCGTCCACAACGTAGACGGTATAGACTTGGTGAAGTTCCTCGGCTTGCCGTCGGATCTCGCGGATGGCCCGTGTTACGGTCCATTCACCGTGGACCTTCACGAGTTCCTTGGCCATGAGGGCCCCAGCGGTTCCGTCCTCGTAGTTGAGCAAGTCGCGGATGTCCGAAGCTTGTTCTTCGTCTTCCAAGAGGCCAATGACCTCCTCAGCTTTGGTTTCGGGCAATTCGCCCATCACATCGGCCGCGTCGTCCGAATCGAGGTTTTCCAAGACCTCCTCCGCGATTTCCTCTGCGGTCATTGCACTTAGCAAATCAGAGCGCAGTTCTTCGTCCAGTTCGACCAGTACATCGGCCTTCGCCTCGTTGTCAAGCAGGCGGAACAGGTAACTCGCGTGGTCAAAATTTAACCGGTCGATGACCTCGGCGATGTCCGCCGCGTGCAATTCCTGCAAAGACGCCCGCAGCTCGGAATCTTTTCCGGCATCGATGCGCTCATTGAACTGCTGGAGATATTCTTTCGTGAGGTCGAGCATGGGACGGCGTTGCCCCAAAGGTAATCATCCCGCCTTCAACGCTGTTTTCGCTTGGCGGCAAAAAAGTCTTTGAGGAGCTGGCTGCACTCTTCTTCCAAGATGCCACGGTCGACAGTGGTTTTGGGATGGGTCAAACTCGCTTGCCCCGGGTTCATCCACATGCGATAACCGCGTTTAGCATCGGACGTACCGAAGACAATCCGCCCAACTCGGGTCCAAAACGCCGCACCAGCGCACATCGGGCAGGGCTCGAGGGTCACGTATAGCGTGCATTGATCGAGGTGCTTGCCTCCAAGAAATTCCGACGCGGCCGTAAAGGCCTGCATCTCGGCGTGGGCTGTGAAGTCATTCAACCGTTCGCAGAGGTTGTGGGCGCGCGCAATCACCTTGCCGCGAGCCACGATGACGGCACCGACGGGCACTTCGTCTTGCTCAAAGGCGTGCTGGGCCTCGGCCAGAGCCAGGCGCATGAAGTGTTCGTCGTTCAGTGGTTGTTCCACGCGTTGAAGTTACGTGGAAGCGACTAATTCGTCGAGGGCCATTTGCGCAAGGGAGTTGGCGTCAAGCAGTGGGACGGCACCGGCCGGCACGGGCAGTTCGCCGGATTCGAGTTGCTTTTGGGTGCAGGTGGCCATGCCGAACGCTTGGGCCCAGTGCTTGGCGAGGTAGACCTGCTCGGGTTGACCGGGCGTAGGGATGAGGATGGCACGTTTGCCTAATGCGGCGAGGTCGAGCAAAGATGAATACCCCGAACGGCAGACGATGGTGTCAGCCCCTTTCAACGCTCCGGCCAATTCTGCAGCGGTGGGATCGGGCCAAATCGTTACATGTCTATGGACCTGTGGCTGGGCGCCCGGTCGTCCTGCGATGATCAATGCGGGTTTATCGACGGTCTTCATCCACGCCATGAGTGCCTGTTCCATCAATCCGCGGTGGGGCTCCGGTCCACTGACCATGCCGACTTTTTTCCATGGACCGGCTGGCGCATCCAGCGGAAGCCGAGTGAGGACGCCAATGCACCGAGCGTGCGGCAATGGGTTTTTGAACGCGAGTATACCGCTGAGCCGGGCTTCGTCGTCATCGGGAACCCACACAGCACGGAATTTCTTGGCGTGTTGCTGGACGAATAGCCTCGCCGGCCCTTCGAGTCCTTTCGGGACCGGCAAATGCAACTGGTGGGAGATGAGAACCGCAGGCACCTCAGGGTGATGCACCCCGTAGCAGTTGTCGCTTACGATATGGGTGATGCCGTACCCTTCTACGGTCGCGCGCGTCCAAGCGGTTTCGTCCGCGATGCTTTTTAGGAAGCCCGGCATTTGGGCGGCTATTTTGAAGAGCGTGCCGCGTTTCGCGTAGGTGATGTCAGGGCCCGGTTTGTCGTGGAAGGTGATGGGTTGACCAGCAAACTGGCTCTTGAGGAAGACGAGCGCTGTGCCCTTGGTGCCGACATGCACCTCCCAGCCTCGGCCGACTGCGTGCTGGATCAACGGTGCCGTTCGAGTTGCGTGTCCCATGCCCCAATCAAGGAGGGAAAACAAGACCGAGGGCCGGGAAGTAGAAGCCGCGTTCATCCGTGCGAAGTTCAGTAATTTTGCTGGGCTATGGGCAAAGGGAAACTGGCAAAATGGAAGGAGTTGGCCACCTTCGATCGGGTATTCGAACCGCCGCTCAACGATGCGATTGAGGGAATGGATTACGAATTGAAGGGAAAGTGGGCCAAACAGGTTTTCGGTAACTACCACCCCATCGTGCTAGAGTTGGGATGCGGCAAAGGTGAATACACCATCGCGCAGGCCCGGCGCAACCCCAACTGCAACTACATCGGGGTGGACATCAAAGGCCAACGCGTGTGGCGCGGCGCCAAAACTATCAATGAAGAGGACATTCGAAATGTGGCGTTTTTGCGCACCCGTATTGAGTTCATCGAGCGGTTTTTTGCCCCGGGTGAGGTAAGCGAAATTTGGTTGACCTTCAGCGATCCGCAGCCCAAAGACGAGAAGGGCACCAAGCGCATCACGTCATCGGTCTTCATCGAGCGGCGCTACCGCAATATCCTCAAGCCGGACAGCATTATCCACGTGAAGAGCGACAGCCCCCTGCTGTATGAATTGTCCAAAGAGAGTTACGTCGAGGCCGGCTACCAGATCAATTACGATAGCACCGACGTCTACGGTGAACTCGTGCATCGGGTGCCGCAAGAACTGCGCGACTTGCTTGAGGTGAAGACGTTCTACGAGCAGATGTGGTTGGAACGAGGTAAGAAAATTCATTACCTGCAAATCCAAATCTGAGATGGCCGCTCTGCCGCCGGACGAATTCAAGCAGGCCGTTTACGACCTGACACGCCTTATCCCCCGAGGCCGCGTCTCCACGTACGGAGCCATCGCGCGATGCATCGGAGCTTCGGGCGCCTCCCGCCGTGTGGGCTGGGCCTTGAAACAATGCTTCGGGGAAACGCCTCCTGTTCCGGCGCATCGGGTGGTCAACCGTTTGGGCCTGCTAACCGGAGCGGTGCACTTCCCTACTGAGGCCCCCATGGCCGAACAACTGCGAGCGGAAGGAGTGGAGGTCGTCGACGACCAAATTGTGGGGTTTGATGAGTTTTTTTGGGACCCGTGGCAGGCCGGAGAATGGTGAGAAATGCAGAACTTTGGTGCCGAAACGTTAGGCAATGAATTGGACTGAAGAAGCGGTACTGGAGGCCCTGAAAGGGGTGTTGGATCCGGAGTTGGGTAAGGACGTGGTGACCCTGGGCTGGGTAAAGGTCAACGCCGTCTCGGAAGGCCAAGTCGACGTTACGGTCAAAACTGGTAACCCCGCAATGCACGCCCGGCAACGGGTCGAGGAAGCGGTACAGTTCGCCCTTGAACGGGCGTTCGGCACCGACGCCCAGTTTGCCATTGCGGTGGAGGGTGTGAAGGCGGAGGAGCGCACCCCAGAGACCCGCAAGGTCCTGCCGGGTGTGAAGCACGTTATCGCCATCGCCTCCGGCAAGGGAGGAGTGGGCAAAAGCACCGTCACGGCCAACCTCGCTGTGGGTTTGGCCCAGCTCGGCTACAGAGTGGGGCTCTGCGATGCCGACATCCACGGGCCGAGCGTGCCGACCATGTTTGACGTTACCGAAGCCAAGCCCGAACCAATCACCATTGGAGAAAATACGCTGATTCAACCCGTCGAACAGTACGGCGTCAAGGTCCTGTCCATTGGTTTCTTCGCCGACCCCGACCAGGCCATTGTCTGGCGCGGTCCGATGGCCAGCCGGGCTTTGGGTCAGCTGTTCACTGATGCGAACTGGGGGGAATTGGACTTCATGCTCATCGATTTGCCGCCCGGCACCGGCGATATCCACTTGTCCCTCGTTCAAGACGTGCCGTTGACAGGAGCGGTCGTGGTGAGCACGCCGCAAGAAGTTGCCCTTGCCGATGCACGCAAGGGCGTTGGGATGTTCCGCCTAGATACCATCAATGTGCCCGTGCTCGGCTTGATCGAAAACATGGCGTACTTCACGCCGCCAGACATGCCGGACCGCCGTTATGACATTTTCGGAAGGGATGGGGCCAAGCGATTGGCAGAGGATGTCGATGCCCCGTTCCTCGGAGAAGTGCCGTTGGTGCAATCTATTCGCGAAGCCGGCGACGCGGGCCGTCCAGCGGTGCTGCAAGGCGACTCTCCTGCTGCGGCTGCATTCCGCGCAATCTTGGCTAACTTGCTGACGCAATTGGGAAAATTCATTGATTGATGGCGGAATTGGCAGACATCACCGAACGCGTTGAACGGGCCCTAGAGGGCTTGCGGCCATACCTCGAAGCCGACGGGGGCAACATCAGCTTGGTTGAAGTCACGAAAGACCACCACGTGAAGGTGGAATTGCACGGTGCGTGCGCCGATTGCCAGATGATCCACATGACCATGAAAGGTGGGGTCGAGCAGGCGATTCGCCAAGCAGCACCCGAAGTGGTCAAGGTTGAAGCCATCAATTGGGATGGCGTTTGAGTTTCCCTCGAACATCCGTGCACTCCTGTTGTTGAATGATTAATTTCGCGCCCGATTTGCGCGTTCTAACCCTCGGAGAAAATCATCCATGATCCAAACGGATATCCTCATCATTGGAGCGGGCCCTTGTGGCCTCTTTACCGTGTTTGAAGCCGGACTGCTCAAATTGCGCTGCCACTTGATTGATGCCTTGCCGCAGCCCGGTGGTCAATGTGCGGAGATTTATCCCAAAAAGCCGATCTACGATATCCCCGCTTACCCGTCGATTCTCGCGGGTCAACTGGTGGACCGCTTGATGGAACAGGCCGAGCCGTTCAAGCCCGGCTTCACTTTGGGCGAGCGCGCCGAACAAATCGAAAAAGATGACGAAGACCAGTTCATCGTCACTACCAACCGGGGCACGCAGCACCGCGCACCCATCATCGCCATCGCCGGCGGATTGGGTTGCTTCGAGCCGCGCAAGCCGCCGGTGCCGCAGTTGGCCGACTTCGAAGACAAAGGCGTCGAGTACATCATTAAAGACCCCGAATTTTACCGCGACAAGAAGGTGGTGATTTCCGGTGGGGGTGACTCCGCTTTGGACTGGACAATTTTCCTTGCTGAAGGCGTTGCCTCTGAGGTCACCTTGGTGCACCGCCGCAGGGAGTTTCGCGGGCACCTCGATAGCGTACAGAAAGTCATGGACCTCGCAGATGCGGGACGTGTTAAGTTGGTGACCGACGCCGAAGTCATCGGCGTGGATGGCGATGGGCAACTCGCTTCTGTCGAGATCAAAACCAAGGCCGACGGTAACCACACCATCAAGACCGATCACTGGGTGCCGCTCTTCGGTTTGAGCCCCAAACTCGGTCCCATTGCCGACTGGAACCTCAACATCACGAAGAATGCGGTGGAGGTCGACACCTTCGACTACAGCACGAGTGTCCCCGGGGTTTACGCCATCGGCGACATCAACACCTATCCGGGCAAGTTGAAACTCATCCTCTGCGGCTTCCATGAGGCGACGTTGATGGTTCAAAGTGCGTTCAAGCGCATTTACCCGGATAAAAACCTAGTTTTGAAGTACACAACCGTCAACGGGGTGAACGGATTTGAAGGTTAAACCATGGACAACACAATTCGCGTAAGTGTCACCGACCGCGAGGGCCAAGTGCATGAGCTGGACGCCCCCACTGATATGGGCATGAATATGATGGAACTCTGCAAGAGCGCAGAGCTGCCGGTAGAAGGCACCTGCGGCGGGATGGCCATGTGCGCGAGCTGTCACATTTATGTGGAAAGCGATCACGACTTGCCGGAGAAGTCAGATGACGAAGAGGACATGCTGGACGAGGCGTTTTTCGTCGAAGACAACAGCCGCCTCGGCTGCCAACTCCACCTTACAAACGAACTGGATGGGCTCAAGGTGAAGCTCGCTCCCGTCGGTAATTAAGCTTTTACGTAGCGGCTGCGTAGATCGCCTGCCTCAATCCACTGGTGCACAACTGGTGACTTGGCGATGGCCTTGAGGCTGTCCATGTGACGCGTTCCGTGGGCATCCGAACATATCATCTTGGCGGTGCCGTTTTCGAGCAATGCATGCGCAATCCGGTACATTTCAGGGCCGTAAGCCCCGGCGAGGCTGGCCGCATTGACGGTGACCCAAACCCCCTTATTGGCGAGCGCTTGAATTTCGCTCGGGTTGCGGTGCCAGTATGGGTAGCGTTCTGCGTGAGCCAAGACACCGGTGTATCCCGCCATTTGCAAATCAAATATGACCTGCTCGTGGTTCATGGGCGGCTCGTGAAATCCAAATTCAAACAGCACGCATTTCACCGGTGCACCGAGTTCGTCAGCGGCATGGAAATGCAGGAGTTCATTGTCAGCGATACAATCCGCGAAGTGCTCATCGAGGAAGTACTCGGCGGCCAACTGGAGCGTAAATTCCGGCCAGCGCGCACCAACCGCTTGCTGCAGCTGCTCAAAGGCAGGCACGAGTGTGAGCAGGTTGTTGGGGTAAATGTCGGAATGGATGTGGGGCGTGACAACGGCACCGCGGTAGCCCATGTTCACCAACCGCTCAATCAGTTCGAGGGATTCTTCGATTGTGGAACTGCCATCGTCCACGCCCGGAACAATGTGCGAGTGCACGTCGATGTGTAGCGCTTCGCCGATGGCCAGTTCCGTGCCGCTGAAATTCGGCTCCAGGGCTGCCTTCCGGCCTGAACGCAAGCGCTGCCACCACCCCATCAGCCGCGGTTGCCGTACATGGTTTCGTAATAATGCTGGTACGCGCCGGACGTCACGGAGTTGAGCCACTCACTGTTGTTCAGGTACCAATCGATCGTCGCCGCGAGGCCTTCCTCAAATGTGATGGATGGCTTCCATCCCAGTTCCGATTCGATGCGCGAAGCGTCGATGGCGTAACGTAAGTCGTGGCCAGCCCTGTCCTTGACGAAGGTGATCAGCTTTTTGGAGTGGCCCTCGGGGCGGCCGAGTGCTGAATCGACCAAGCGAATCAATTCGTGCACAAGGTCGATGTTTTTCCATTCGTTGAGGCCGCCGATGTTGTATGTCCGCCCGTCTTTTCCGGTGTGGAGAATCACGTCGATCGCCGAAGCGTGGTCTTCTACCCATAACCAGTCGCGCACATTGATGCCTTCTCCGTACACCGGCAAAGGCCTTTCATCGCGGATGTTACGGATCATCAGGGGGATGAGCTTTTCGGGAAATTGGTAAGCGCCATAGTTGTTCGAACAGTTCGAGATGATCACCGGCAATCCGTAGGTGTGGTGCCACGCTCGTACCAAGTGATCGCTCGATGCCTTGGACGAGCTGTAGGGGCTGCGTGGGTCGTAGGGGGTTTCTTCGGTGAAGAGCCCTTCGGCTCCTAGCGAACCGTAGACTTCGTCCGTGGAGATGTGGTAAAAGCAGCGATCTCCTTCTGTATCTGCCCAAGCGGAGTGTGCAGCGCTGAGCAGCGTTGCGGTCCCGAGGATGTTGGTTTCGAGGAAAGCCATGGGGTTTTCGATGCTTCGGTCCACGTGGCTTTCAGCCGCTAAGTGCACCACGGCATCAAAGGCGTGCTCTGCAAACAACTGCTCGATCAAAGCGATGTCTTGGATGTCACCTTTGACGAATGCGTAGTGGGGATTCGACTCGACGTCGCGGAGGTTTTCGAGGTTACCAGCGTAGGTCAAGGCATCGAGGTTGACCACCTTCGCATCGGGTCGGTTGGTCAGTAATTTGCGGACCACGTGGGAACCAATGAATCCGGCACCGCCGGTTACGAGGATCGAGTTGAAACTTCTCATTTTAGAGGCTCCAGTATTCGAGGGTGTTGATCTGGCCGCGGTAGAGGCCTTTGAGGTCGGCGAAAACACCGTTGTCGTGGCACATGAGTTTCGCGAAATCCGCTTCGCCCATTGCCTTGTACGGGGCGTGCGCCACGGCCAATACGATCGCGTCGTACGCGCCGGTGTCTGGAGCGTCCTTCACGATTATTCCGTATTCGTGCTCTACCTCGGCCGGATTTGCAAACGGGTCAACCACGTCCACTTCGATGTTGTAGCTTTTCAACTCCCGGATAACGTCGGTGACCTTTGTATTGCGGATATCCGCGACGTCCTCTTTAAAGGTGAGTCCCATGACGAGGATCCGGGAATCGAGGGGGTTGCGGCCTTGGGCGAGCATGCGCTTGACCACTTGTTTACCCACGTGCGCGCCCATGGCGTCGTTGACAAACCGGCCTGAATTGATGACCCGGGCGTGGTAGCCGAGTTTATCGGATTTCCAAGTCAAGTAATAGGGGTCGATGCCTATGCAGTGCCCGCCCACGAGGCCGGGGCTGAATTTCAAGAAGTTCCACTTGGTACCGGCGGCCTCAAGCACCTCGTACGTGTTGATACCAATGCGCTCGAAGATGATGCTCAGCTCGTTGATGAGGGCGATGTTGACGTCGCGTTGTGTGTTTTCGATGATCTTGGAGGCTTCAGCAACCTTGATGCTCGACGCGCGGTGGGTGCCTGCTTTGACGACTAGGTCGTAGGTCCGGGCTATGTGATCTGCACTCTCGGCGCACGAACCGCTGACCACCTTGACGATAGTTTCAATGGTGTTCACCTTGTCCCCGGGGTTGATTCGTTCGGGGCTGTAGCCGACTTTGAAATCTTCGTTGAATTTCAACCCGCTGACTTCTTCCAGCACAGGAACGCAATCGTCTTCGGTGCACCCGGGGTAAACTGTGGATTCGTACACCACGTAGTCGCCCGCTTTCAATGCTGAACCAATGGTCGCCGATGCACTGATTAAGGGCTTCAGGTCTGGTTGGTTGGTTTGGTTGATGGGGGTGGGCACTGCTACGACGTGAAACTGTGCCTGCTTCAAATCTGCCGCATCGGCGGTGAACGTGATGTCGCATCCGTCGAAATCCGATGCCTCCAGTTCCTCCGAAGGATCGATGCAGTTGCGCATCATCTTCACCCGTTCATCGTTGATGTCGAACCCGATGACCTTGATGTGCTTGGCAAAGGCCAACGCAATGGGTAACCCAACGTAACCAAGTCCCACCACGCTCATCGTGGCTTCGCCGTTCAAGAGCTTCTCATGCATTCCCATTTGTCCCTTCTTTTGCTACAGCAGGCTGACCGGCTGTGTCTTTTGTCAATCTGTATGCTTCGCCGCTTTCAGGGCAAGTGGCCCGCCCATTTTGATCAAATTCCAATCGGTGTCCGTAAACTGATATCCACCCCATTTGGCGGGCAGGATTCCCTACAACCAGTGCGTAGGCCGGCACGTTTCTCGTCACGACTGCTCCGGCGCCTATGAAGGCGTAGGGGCCGACGTCGTGGCCACAGACGATGGTGGCATTGGCTCCAATGCTTGCGCCGCGCCCGACGTGGGTGCGGGCGTACTGGCCACGGCGGTTGACCGCGCTGCGCGGATTGGTTATGTTGGTGAATACGCAGCTGGGACCGAGGAAGACGTCGTCGTCGCAAGTGACACCTTCATAGATGCTAACATTGTTCTGAACCTTGACGTTTGCGCCCAAGACTACGCCGGGGGAGACCACGACGTTTTGTCCAATGTTGCAGCGTTCGCCGAGCACAGCGCCTGGCATGATGTGGCTAAAATGCCAAATCTTGGTGCCCGCTCCGATGCTGGCTCCCTCGTCGATGACTGCGGTTTCGTGGGCTTGGTAATTCACGTTGGTGTCACGCTTTTTTGAAGTTCTTGAAGTCCTTGTGTTCGGACTTGTTAAGTTCCTTCGGTGTCAGGGTCTGAAAATACGCATATGTGCGCTTCAGACCTTCAGCACGGTCGACGGTGGGTACCCAACCAAGCACGTCCTTTGCCCGCGTGATGTCAGGGCGGCGTTGCTTGGGGTCATTTTCGGGTAACTCCTGGTATACAACCTTCTGGTCCGTACCGGTCAGGGCGATGATCTCTTCCGCGAAATCACCGATGGTGATCTCGTCGGGGTTGCCGATGTTGACTGGACGGGTTTCGTCCGAAAAGTGCAGCCGGAAAATGCCTTCCACGAGGTCATCGACGTAACAGAAACTGCGGGTCTGGCTGCCGTCGCCGAAGACGGTCAGGTCTTCCCCGCGGAGTGCCTGGCCAATGAACGCTGGCAGCACGCGGCCATCATTTAACCGCATGCGCGGCCCGTAGGTGTTGAAGATGCGGACAATGCGTGTCTCCAAACCGTGGTATCGGTGGTATGCCATGGTGATCGATTCTTGGAAGCGTTTCGCTTCATCGTACACGCCACGCGGGCCGATGATGTTGACGTGACCGAAGTACTCTTCGTGCTGGGGGTGAACTTCTGGATCGCCGTATATCTCACTGGTCGACGCAATGGTGACACGGGCGCCTTTATGTTTGGCCAAGCCGAGGCAGTTGTGTACACCGAGCGATCCCACTTTGAGGGTTTGGATAGGGATTTTCAAATAGTCAATCGGCGATGCCGGCGATGCAAAGTGCAGGATGTGGTCCAAATCGCCCTCGACGTCGATGTACTCCGTGACGTCGTGCACGTGGAAGGTGAAATAAGGATGGTCTTGCAGGTGGGCGATGTTTTTCAAATCGCCGGTTATGAGGTTATCCATGGCCTCGACCTTGAATCCTTCGGTGATGAAGCGATCGCACAGGTGAGAACCCAAAAACCCCGCGGCGCCGGTGATGAGTACGCGCTCCATCAAGTGGGGTGAACCGTTGAACGACCGATGCTCTTGTAATAAAATCCGTGGTTGCGCATGGCGTCCAATTCGTACAAGTTGCGGCCGTCAAAAATGACAGGAGCCGCCAGTCGGGATTTGACATCTTCGAAGTTGGGGTTGCGGAACACCTGCCACTCGGTGCAGATGAGCAGGGCGTCGGCACCATACAGTGCTTCCATGTGGTCC
>CALGDB010000064.1 GCA_937884175.1 uncultured Flavobacteriales bacterium | reverse complement strand
CTGCCTCCGCGATGCGCTGTTTGGGATAGCGTTCATCTGGGAAAATGGCCAACGCCTCATTGTACTGAGAAATGGCTGCAGCGTAGTCACTGTTGCGAAACGCCTCATCGGCGCCGTCATTGATGCGGTTGTAGTTTTCGCGTTGTTCACGCTCCAGCGCTGCAGCGGCCTCTCGCTCGGCCTCCTCCGCAGCCCGATTTCTTCGCCCAGCGGATTTTGCATCGGCCTGGGCCATACGCTCGCGGCACGCCTCGGCACGTTGTTGCCAGAACCGCTCGGCCGGCAAAACCGAGCCCGCAGCTTCGTACTTCACCAACGCCTCGGCGTAATCGTCTGCACGAAAGAGCAAATTCGCCTCATCGATCAGTGCTTCGTACTCGATGGTTTTGGCGATGAGGTCGGCTTGCTGAGCCGCCAAGTCCGCTTGGCGAATTTGGGCCTCCTCCATTCGGTTTTTGGGGTAGGACTCGTTCGGCTTCAGCGCACTGGCTTCCGCAAATTTGTCAATCGCCCGGTCCCACTGCTCACGCTCGAAGTAGATATCACCGTCCTCCACAAGCTCGTTGTACTCTTCATCGACTTCGGCGGAATTGGCCAGCGCGTCTTCCCGCTCGTCGACACGACGCAGGCCATCACGCGGCTCGCGCGCATCCGGACGCATGTCCTTAGCTGCCTCAAAACCAGCCCGTGCCTCCTCAAGTCGGTCCTTCGACAGGGCGCGGTCGGCATCATCAAGCAAGGCTTGGAACGCCTCTTCGTCTGCATTGGCAGCGTTTGCAGCGTCCAATTCGCGCTGGGCTTCGTCCCGTTTCGTTGCGACATGGGTTTCCCCAGGAAACAAGTCCAACGCCGAATCATAGAAGTCCACAGCTTTCTGCCACTCGCTGCTGGATTTGGCGCGGTCGCCCTTCTGGACAAACTCCTCAAATTTCTCCCGCATCTCCTCCGCTTGCCCCGCCATCCGCTCCAATCGCGCCAACTCAGCGTTGACCTTGTTGCGCATCCGGACCGTGTAATTGCCATCAAAAACCACCGTGTTCTGGTCCGCGGAATACTCCCCGCGTCCATACGGATCTTCAAAAATGCTCGCGTCAAAGCCCGGCGGTAGGGGCATCATGCTCATGTCCAAGTCCATGTTGCGCGTACCGTTGACATCCAACGGGATGCCGGAGGCGTCCACCTCAATGCGCTTGTTGCTGTGCTCGGCCAACTCAAAGCTGAAAGTGTAATTGTGGCGGAGGGGCAAATCAAACGCGTACCCCCCACGTGCATCCGTAGAGATGGCGTCAAATTCTACGCCGTCTTGGAACACCACCACCCGCACCCCTTGGAGTTTTTTGTTGCTCTCTTCGTGCTTCACCGTTCCGAATACGGCCAACAAGTCTTCTTGAGCGGATGCCGGAGTCGCCAACCCAAATACAATCAGCAATACCGCCACCGCCAACCAACGCAGGGTCAAAATTCGCGTTACCTTGTGGCCACGGTTAACCTGTGGGAAAGGCATAAACTTCTTTGGGTTTGATTGGCAGGTCATTGCGCAGGATTCGTCCTCCACTCAGAACGTAAAAATATGGCATTTAGTTATTGGGAATCAAACGCGTGGCTCGAAGAGGTCGATTTGCTCGTAGTGGGCGCCGGCGTCGTTGGTCTGTCCGCCGCACTGCACGCGCGCTCCCTGCACCCCGATTGGCGCATCGTCGTCGTGGATGCCGACCCGCTGGGCGGGGGCGGTTCCTCGCGGAATGCGGGGTTCTCATGTTTTGGAAGCGCCACCGAATTGCGGAGCGACCGGCAAACGTTGGGCGATGAAGCCGCATTGGAATTGGTGCGCAAACGGTGGCAAGGGCTGCAACGGCTACGCGGGACGTTTGGTGACAACGCCTTGGGACACCGCGTTTGTGGGAGTGTTGAGCTGTTTCCGGGCGAGGGGAGCGAGGTCCCTCCCTCGGCCCGCGAATTGGAAGACCTCAATCGGTGGATTCAACCGGTAACGCGCGTAGCAGACACCTTCACCCCCGTACCACCCCATTCCCTGCCACATCTACTCGGTGACAGCCGTGGTCCTGCCATCCTCTCCCGACTCGAAGGCCTGCTGGACACCGGCAAAATGAACCGTGCGTTCCGATCCAAGGCGCACGCCAGTGGCATTGATGTATTGACCGGCATCCGCGTCGAATCCATCGACACCGCCGAGGGCAAATGCCAACTGAAGATCAGTACCCTCAGCCGTGAGGAAGCGTCGATTCACCCAGCACGCCTCGTGGTGGCCACCAACGCGCTCGGCAGCACCTTGATTCCTGGCATCGACGTTGAACCGGCGGTGAATCATGTGCTGGTCACCGATGAGATTCCGGATTTTGAATTCCCCCACGCTGTCCACATCGACTCCGGATACGTCTACGCGCGGCCCATAGAGAACCGCATACTCATTG